>DASYFU010000406.1:0-12118 GCA_036498225.1 Gaiellaceae bacterium
TACGGCACGTGCTTGTGCCCGCACAGCACGAGGTCGACTCCCGCGTGCTGGAGCGTCTCGAGCGCGTCGCCCGCGTCGTTGACGATGTTGCGCTCGCGCCCGGTGCCCGGCACCGGCAGCAGATGGTGGTGCAGGACGAAGACGCGCAGGTCGGCCGGCTCCGCGAACTGCTCCACGATCCAGCGGTAGCGTCCGCGGCCGATCTGCCCGTTGTCGAGGTCGGGCTCGGTCGAGTCGACGGCGACGATCGCGACGCCGTTCAGTCGGAGCACGGAGTTGCGCTCGCCGAACAGCTCCTCGAAATGGACGTAGCCGACGTTGCGCGAGTCGTGGTTCCCGGGGATGACGACGATCGACTCGCACTCGATCGTGTCGAGATACCGCTTCGCCAGCTGGTATTCGTCCTTGAAGCCGTGCGTCGTCAGGTCGCCGGAGACGATCACCACGTCGGGAACGAGCTCGTTCACCTCGGCGATTGCGCGCTCGAGCAGGTTGGGCAGGAAGAACTGCGTCCCGCAATGGAGATCGGAGAGCTGGACGAGCGTGAACACGTTCCCGTTGTTCCCCGTCATGGCGAGAGTCTACGGGCGTTTCGCCGTCCGACCCGGTCGGTACCTTGACGTTCAGATGGGGCTCGAATCCCCGGATTTCCAGGTCTATCGCGGCTCGGAACCGCCTCGCTTCGTCAGCCAGGCGGAGCTGGAGTGCGCGAAGGTCCTCGACTACTACGGCGTCCCGTGGGAGTACGAACCGCGGACCTTCGTCCTCGAGGAGGACGCCGACGGTCGCGTCGTCGAGGCGTTCACGCCCGACTTCTATCTCCCGGACCAGAATCTCTACGTCGAGCTGACGGTCATGAAGCAGTCGCTCGTGACCCGGAAGAACCGGAAGCTGCGCAAGCTCCGTGCGCGCTATCCGGACGTGAAGGTGAAGCTCTTCTACAAACGGGATCTCGAACGGCTGGCGCAGCACTTCCACCTCGATCTGGCGTCCTAGATCCTCGGATCGGAGAGGTCTACCTCTCCGCCGAGGAGCTCGCTGCCCGCGTTCGGGAGCTCGGCGCCGAGATCGGCCGCGACTACACCGGCCTCGAGCCGGTCCTCGTCGGATCGCTGAAGGCGAGCCTCGTCTTCCTCGCCGATCTCTCGCGTGCGGTCCCGATCGTGCACGCGCTCGACTTCGTCGAGCTCGCCGGCTACGGAAGCGCGCAGATGGGCGGCCACGAGCAGATCCGCGTCCTCAAGGATCTCGACCTGGACATCCTCGACCGCGACGTGATCGTCGTCGAGGACGTCGTCGACACGGGACTGACGCTGAACTACCTCGTCCGCACGTTCGAGCTGCGGCGGCCGCGGTCGATCGCGGCGGTGACGCTCCTCGACCGGCCCTACCGGCGCCTGGTGGACGACCTCCCGGTGCGCTACGTCGGCTTCGTCGTCCCCGACGAGCTCTTCGTCGGTTACGGCTTCGACCTCGAGGAGCGCTGGCGCCAGCTGCCCGATCTGCGGCTGCTGCGCTCGTAATCTAGCTTTTCCTCAGGTACAATTTAGGCATGCCTGAACTTGTGACGGCGGCCGTCGAGGATTACGTCAAGGCGATCTACTCCCTCGACGCCGGCGGCGGCTCGGTGACGACGACGGCGCTCGCGGAGAGACTCGACGTCCGCCCCGCTTCCGTCTCCGGGATGCTCCCGAAGCTGACGGCGCTCGGCCTCGTCGAGCACGAGCCGTACCGCGGCGTGCGCCTGACCGAGCGCGGCACCCGCGTCGCGCTCGAGGTCGTCCGCCACCACCGGTTGCTCGAGCTCTTCCTCGTGGAGAGCCTCGGGATGACCTGGGACGAGGTGCACGCGGAGGCGGAGGTGCTCGAGCACGTCCTCTCGGAGGAGCTCGAGGAGCTCATCGCAGCCAAGCTCGGCGATCCGGCCTTCGACCCGCACGGCGATCCGATCCCGAGCCGGGAGCTGACCGTTCCCGCGGACGAGAGCCGCAGTCTGTACGCGCTCGAGCCGGGAGAGCACGGGACGTTCGTCCGCATCTCGGACTCCGACCCGGCGATGCTCCGCTTCCTCAGCGAGCGCGGGATCGCGCCGGGCGCTGAGCTCGAAGTGATCGAGCGGCAGCCATTCGACGGGCCGCTGTACGTCCGCTCCGAGGGCGATGTCCACGTGCTCGGCGCCGTGCTCGCCCGCGCGATGCGGGTCACTGCATGACGCCGCCGCCTGCGGACGGCACCGTCGTTCTCGACCGGCCCGGCGGCCTCAGCCCGCTCGAGGCGCTCTTCGCCCGCGGCCGCGTGCGCGGGACGCTCGCGATGCTCGGGCCGGCATTCGTCGCCGCGATCGCGTACGTCGACCCGGGCAACTTCGCCACGAACATCCAGGCGGGCGCGAAGTACGGCTACCTCCTGCTCTGGGTCGTGCTCGCCGCGAACCTCATGGCGATGCTCATCCAGTACCTCTCGGCGAAGCTCGGCGTCGTCACCGGTCGAAATCTTCCCGAGCTCTGCCGCGAGCACTATCCGCGCTGGGTCAGCCGCTCGCTGTGGGTGCAGGCTGAGGTGATGGCGATGTCGACCGACATCGCCGAGTTCCTCGGCGCGGCGCTCGGCCTCAACCTGCTCTTCCACGTACCGCTGCTGCCGGCGGGCTTCGTGACGGGCGTCCTCGCCTTCGGGATTCTCGGGCTGCAGCGTCACGGCTACCGGCGCTTCGAGCTCGCCATCACCGCGCTCCTCGGGCTCATCTTTGCCGGCTTCCTGTACGAGACGCTGAAGATCGGGCCGTCCGCGTCGTCGGCGCTGCACGGCACGTTCGTCCCCCATCTCGCCGGCGCATCGTCGCTCTACCTCGCCGTCGGCATCGTCGGCGCGACGGTGATGCCGCACGCGATCTATCTGCACTCGGCGCTGACGCAGGGCCGCACGCCCGTGCGCGACGAGACCGAGCGCCGCCGCGTGCTGCGGTTCGAGCAGGTCGACGTGATCGTCGCGCTCGGCTTCGCGGGACTCATCAACCTCGCGATGCTCGCGGTCGCGGCGAAGCTCTTCCACACGCCGGCGCTCTCTGGCCTGCACACGATCCAGCAAACGCACTTCGAGTTCGGGCGCCTCGTCGGCGGGACGGCGGCGCTCGCGTTCGCGGTCGCCCTGCTCGCGTCCGGGGCATCGTCGTCCAGCGTCGGCACGTACGCGGGCCAGGTCGTGATGGCGGGCTTCGTCAACCTCCGCATGCCGCTCGTGCTGCGGCGCTCGATCACGATGATCCCCGCGCTCGTCGTCCTCGCCATCGGGGTCAATCCCACGAGCGCCCTCGTGCTGAGCCAGGTCGTCCTCTCCTTCGGCATCCCTTTCGCGCTCGTGCCGCTCGTGCTGCTGACGCGTGACCGGGACGTCATGGGCGTGCACGTCAACCGGCGCATGACGAGCGCCGCGGCGATCGCCATCTCGGCCGTCATCGCGGGCCTCAACGTCTACCTGCTCGTCCGGCAGTTCTCGTAGAAACAAACCGGCCGCCCCGGGGGAGGCGGCCGGCGTCGTCGGGAGACGACCTCGGAAATCTCAGTTGTAAGAGCTGAACGACGCGGACCGGAGCGGAGGTACTGCGCGTGGCGATAGGCCGTAAGCGCGCCACCCAGATATACGCCCACGGCCGCACCTAACGCGCAGCGTTAGCGGAGGCCGCACCAGCGCGCGGGGATGGCGATAGCCACCACCGTGCGCGCAGAACGAAACCGTCGCCGACACGCATAAGAGCTCGCGGGCTTCGCCCGCGAGCGCTCCCGCGAAGCGGGACCCTCCATCGGCGGAAAGTGCGAAGCACTTTCCGCCGGCCGGTTACGGCAGATAGCCGAGCGGATCGACCGGAGTGCCGTTCACTCGCACCTCGAAGTGCAGGTGCGGCCCGGTGCAGAACCCGGTGCAGCCGGAATAGCCGATCACGTCGCCCTGGGCGACGTTCTGGTTGCAGCTCACCGCGATGCGCGACTGGTGCGCGTACGCCGTCGCGAGGCCGTTGTGGTGGTCGATGACGACGAGGTTGCCGTAGCCGCTTTCCCACCCGCAGTAGATGACGGTGCCAGACGCGGCGGCATGGATCGGCGTCCCTTCCGGGACGCCGATGTCGATGCCCGGATGAAAGCCGCCCCAGCGTGGGCCGAACGGGCTCGTGATCGGGCCTTGCACGGGCCAGATGAGCCCCGCCGCGCTCGGCGTCGCCACCGTGCCGCTCGGATTGTCGGCGGGCGCCGCCGTCGCAGCGCGGATCTTTGCCTCGATCGCCGCGCTCGCGGCCTGAATCGCGTCCGACTCCTGTTGTGCCGCCTGCTCCTGCGCCTTCGTCTCGAAGAGCGCATGCGACTTGCTCGACTTCACGACCGAGAGCTTCCCCTGGTTGACGAGCAGCGAGGTGCGCAGGTTCGCTTCCTGCTGCACGTATGCGTTGATCTTGTTCGCCTCGTTCGCGACCGTCTGACGAATCGCCGCGGTGTGCTTGCGCGCCGCCGCAACTTGCAGCTTCGCGCTCTGCACCTGCGCCGCGATCGTCTCGTCCGCCTTCGCGACGATGCCGAGGTAGTTGAACTCGTCGAGGACGTCCTGGAAGCTCTTCGCCTGCAGCACGAGATCGATCGTCCCGGGGTCGGGTTGCTTGTAGATCGAGACGAGCCGGTTGTCGAGGCGGGTGAGCGCGAGCGAGTACTCGTGCCGGAGGTCGTGGTATCTGGCCGTCTGGATCTGGAAGAGCCGACTGAGGGTGTCGAGGCGCTTCTGGTGCAGCGCCAGGTCGGCCCTGAGTGAGGAGAGCTTCGACGAGACGCCGCCGACGCGCGTCTCGAGCGCCTGGATCTGCGTCGTCAGGCCGCCGATCTGCGTGTTCAGGTGCGACTCGCGGGCCTGCGCGGCGGCGATCTTCGCCTGCACCGCCGCGAGCTTCGCGTCGAGGCTCGCCTTCTGCTGGCCGAGGTTGTCTCCTCCGAAGGCCGGCGCCGCCACGAGGGCGAATCCGAGGATGAGAAGGACCGCGACGCGTCTAGCCATCGAAGAAGGAGGTTCGTCGGGACGACGCCCGTCCCTGCCCCGCGGAGGACCTTACGCTGCTGGGCGGCGGGAATCCTCGTCCGGAGACGGCTCCGGCTCGACCACCATCGTCTCATCGACCGACAGGCGCACCTTGCGGATCCGGTCGTCCGCCTCGGCTCTCCGGGCCTCCACGCGGCCGTGGAGGGCCTTCTCGGCCCGCTCCAGCTCCTCCAGGCGCTCGCGGGCAGCCTGGGCTGCCTCCTCGTCCCCGCTCCGCATCGCCTCTCCGAGGCGCAGGACGGCCATCCGGCGCTCGGACTCGATCACCGAGCGTCGACCCCGCACCCGCTGCGACTCCGCGATCGCGCTCGAGTGGGCGCGCACGAGCTCGAACCGGGTGCTCGCCCAGGAGCGCGCGCCGCCTGCCGCACCGGCCGACGCGCGCGTGAACGACGAGTCGGGCCGCCGGCGTGCGATTTCGAGGAAGCCGGCGAGGAACAGCCCCGAGACGCCGAGCAGGACGAGCCCGCCCGGCCAGCTGCCATTCACGAAGAGCACGAGCGCCACGACGAGCGAGAAGCATCCGACGCTGAGGAGCAGGATCGGCGGTGGGACGCCGAACCAGCGCGTCTCCGCGTGGGCCATCGACACGGGGACCGGCCCCGTCTCGTCGGGCAGCTGGACGCGGAGGGTCTGGTCAGCCTGGTCGCGCGACGCGGGCATGCCGTGCTTCTGCCCGCGGTTCCAGCGCACGTAACGCCTCCGCCGCACGCCGCCGCAGCGGCCCCACGAGGCGTCGGTAGTCCTCGTCCGAGATCTTGCCCGTGCGGTGGTCGAATTCGAGCTCCTTCAGCGCGTAGAGCGCGCGATCGCGCTCCTCGGCGAGCGACAGCCGGCGACGCTCGAGCTCCCCTGGCTCGTCGAGCGTGTCGTTGACCGCCGCAGGCTCACGCAGGAACGGACGTGCGACCGCGACGACGGCGACCACCGCGAGCGCGGCGCCGAGCACGAGTGCGAGCGTCATACCGGGACGGCGGCGTACCGGTCGACCAGGCGCCGCTGTTCGACTGCGTCCGGCCACATGGCGACGAGCGAGCCGAAGACGAAGACGAACCCCGCCGCCCAGACGAGGTTGACGAGCGGCTTCACGAGCACCTTCAGGTCGAGCGTCCCGCTCTTCGAGATGCCGTCGGCGATCGTGTACACGTCGCCGAGCGTGCGCGGGTCGTGATAGATCGACACGTCGTTCGATGCGGACTGCTCGACGGGGAACCAGCTCTTCCCTGGATGGAGCGTCGAGACGTGCGAGCCGCCGCGCGAGACGTCGATCGTCGCGCTCGTCTTCTGCGAGTTCTGCAGCTGCTGCGTTCCGAGCGTCACGTACCTGAACGTGTAGCCGGCGGCCTGCATCGTCTGGCCGGGCCGAAGGCTGCGCTCGCGCACGGTCTGGTACGCGCTCGAGCCGGCGATCCCGATGGCGAGCAGGACGATCGCCGCATGGACGATGTAGCCGCCGTACCGGCGGCGGTTGCGCCCGACGAGCTTGAGCAGCGATCCGGCCGCCCGCCGGCCGCGGACGAACTCGAGCCCGATCGACGCGGCGACGAACGCGGAGAACGTGTACGCGAGGAGCCCGGGGAGCGAGCTGCCGAAGCCTGCGCCGAGGAGCGCAGCCCCGGTGACGATTGCGAAGACCGCCGGGATCGCGAACGTCTTCCCCAGCGCGCGGAGCGAGGCGCGCCGCCACGCGACCAGCGGCCCGATCCCCATCAAGAGGAGAAGCGGGAGCCCGAAGCTGTGCAGGAAGAAGTCGTAGTAGGGCTTCGATACCGAGCGGGTCGTCCCGTTCACCGCCTGCGTCAGGATGGGATAGACGACGCCCCACAGGATCGTGAGCGCGAGCGCGACGAGCAGGAGGTTGTTGTAGAGGAACGTCGCCTCGCGCGACACGAGCGACTCGAGCTTCGTCCGCGCCTTCAAAAGCGGAAGGCGGATGTAGATGAGAACGACGGAGAACACGACGACCACGGCGATGAAGCCGAGGAACCAGCCGCCGATCGGGCTCTGCGAGAACGAGTGGATCGAGTTGACGACGCCGGAGCGAGTCAGGAACGTCCCGAAGAGCGAGAGGCAGAAGGCGAGCGTGACGAGCGTCACGTTCCAGACCTTCAGCATCCCGCGCTTCTCCTGGATCATCACCGAGTGCAGGAACGCGGTGGCCGCGAGCCACGGCATGAGCGCGGCGTTCTCGACCGGGTCCCACGCGTAGTAGCCGCCCCAGCCGATCTCGACGTACGCCCAGTGTGCGCCGAGCAGCTGGCCGACGCCGAGGAACGTCCACGCGGCGAGCGTCCAGCGACGCGTCGCGACGATCCAGCGCTCGTCGGTACGTCGCGCGAGCAGCGCGCCCATCGCGAACGCGAACGGGATGGTCAGGCCGACGTAGCCGAGATAGAGCATCGGCGGGTGCGCGAGCATGTACGGGTTCTGCAGGCTCGGCACCATCCCCGCGCCGTCCGCGGGCGCGGCCGCCGTGTCGAACGGGCTGGAGACGAACGCGAGCATGAACGCGAAGAAGACGGCGATGCCACCGAGCACCGGCACCGTCCACGCGATCAGGTCGCGCGACTTCCTGTTGAGGAGCACGGCGAGGGCCGCGTACCCCGTGAGCACGAGCAGCCACAGGAGCAGCGAGCCCTCCTGGCCGCCCCAGAACGCGGAGAGCGCGTACCCGAGCGGCAGCGACTTGCTCGTGTGCTGCGCGACGTAGACGAACGAGAGGTCGCGCCGCCCGAGCGCGATCCAGAGGACGATGGACGCGACGAGCGTCGTCGCGAACGCGGCGACGAGCGCGTTCTGCGCCGAGAGCGCGAGCCTCCGCTTCCGCTTCCACGCTGCCAGCGAGCCGCCGACGAGCGCATACGCGACGAGGCCGAAGGTCAGGAGGAGTGCGGCGCGGCCGAGCGGTGCCACGCTACGTGTTCGACTTCGCCGGCGTGTACTTCGACGGGCACTTCGTCACGAGCGAGCCCGGCTTCGCGGCGAACGTCCCGTTACGCAGCGTTCCTTCCACGACGATCTGCCGGCCCGTCCGGAACAGATCGGGAACGCTCCCCGAGTAGCGCACGGGCACCGTTTGCGTGCTCGTGCCGTTGTCGTCCTTCAACAGGAAGCGCATGCCTCCCGCCTGTGCATCGCCGGATACATGCCCGATGACCGTGCCGACGAGCAGGACGTCTTTGCCCGTATACGGCGCGAGCGTGCTGGGCTCGATCTGCGGCGTGCCGGCACCCGCGATCGAGGTGTACAGGATGAAGATCGCCAGGACGGCCGCGACTGAGAGCGCGATCACGAGGCGGGCGGGGCTCCGCTTCATGACCGAGATCGTACCGCCGCGGCCGAGACGCGCTACGAGGAGCTGTTCGAAGCGGCCTGGCGGCGAGCCGGCACCCGATAGCCGTGATCGTGGCACAGGGAGCCGGGAGCATCCTCGGTGAGCGCGTCGCAGTAGCCCTTCCCGTACGCGGCGCGTAGGAACGCGGCGACGACGTCGAGGTTCCACTCGGCGATATCGGACGCCTCCCGCCACAGATCGGCGAGACGGAGGTCGATGTCGAGCTCGAGGAGATCGATGCGCGACGGGTGCTTGGCCATGCCGACAAGGTAGAAACTGCGTCGGACGGAATGGGCGCGATCAAGTTCGGACCCGCACGAATGCCCTCGCGGGAGACCCCGGAGGCAGCGCTCGACGCGCTGCTCGCCCGCGGCTTCTCCGCCTGCGAGATCGACTTCGAGGGCAAGTTCTGGATGGACTACGACTTCGCCGCGCGGCTCGGCGCGCTTGCACGTGAGGCCGACGTCGCGCTCTCCGTCCATGCGCCGCTCGCCGGCTTCATGGGCCACGCCGAGCGCGGCAAGAAGCTGAACATGGCGATCGGAATGCTCGACCATTCGGCCGGCATCGCTGTGGCGTGCGGCGCGGAGCTCGTCGTCTTCCATCCCGGCTTCCTGCTCGGCCGCACGCGCGAGGAAGCACTCGCGTCCGTCGTCGAGCAGCTCAGCGAGCTGCGCGAGCGGCTCGAGAAGAAGGACCGCGCGGTCCCGTTCGGCGTCGAAGTGATGGGGCGGGTGCGCGAGATAGGCTCGCTCGAGGACGTGATCTTCATCGCGTCGCAGCTCCACTGGGTCCGCCCCGTGCTCGACTTCGCGCACATGCACGCGACGAGCGACGGCGCGTTCGTGGGCGTCGATCCGTTCGCGGCCGCGCTCGAGGCTGCCGACGGCGTCCTCGAGAAGGGCGCGCCGTTCCACATCCACTTCAGCGACATCCAGTACGCGAACAGGAACGAGACGAAGCATCTGCCCTACGGCGAGGGAACGCTGCGCGCAGAGCCGCTGCGGGACGCGCTCGCGCGCTTCGAGCGCCCGGCGACCGTGATCAGCGAGTCGCCCGACGCCGAGTCGACTCAGGCGATCCGCACGGTGCTGCTCGGCCCCAGCGACGCGCGCCGCTCTTCGTAGACCATGGCTTCGTCGTCGCGGCCGCGCTCACGGAGGAACTCGGCGAGCAGGCGCAGGCCCCAATGCTCGAGCGCGCTCAGGCCGTACATGTTGAACGTGTCGACCGCTTCGCGGAGCAGCTCCTCCGCCTCCGCGTCGCGATGCTGCTTCGCGCGGACGACGCCGAGCGCGACGCGCGTCGTTCCGATCGACATGCGGTCCTCGGGGCCGACGGTCTCGCGCGCTTCGAGCGCGTGGCGCTCGGCCTCGTCGAGCTTGCCCTCCTCGGCGAGCACCATCGCGAGGGCCCGCTGTGCCTCGCACAGCGCGCCGCGGTCTCCGAGGCCCTTCAGCGTGCGCACCGCGTCGCGGAGGATCGCCTCGGCGCGCTCGTCGTGCCCCTGCGCGAATGCCGCCCGGCCGATGAACATGAGCATCATGGCCTCGCGCCGCGTGTTGCCGATCTCGGCGTAGAGCTCGCGCGCAGTGGCATAGTCGGCCTCCGCGTCGGCCGGCATCTCCGCGACGAGCTCGTAGTAGCCGCGGACGCTGTGCGCTGCCGCGCGCCCGGTGATGCTCCCGCTCGCGTCCGCGAGCTCGAAGACACGCTCGATGAGCGGCAGCGCGTCGTCGATCTCGAGCCGCGCGAGATACGAGAACGCGAGGCTCTGGATGACGAGCACCTCGAGGTCCTTACGGTCGGCCTCGCGTGCAGCCTCGAGCGCGGCCTTCGCGTAGCGCTCGAACGCGACCGAGTCGCCCTGCCACGTCGCAACCTGGGACGAGATCCACAGCGGTTCGAAGCGGACACCCGGGGTCGCGTCGGCAAGCACGTCGAGCGCCTGCGCCGCGAGACGTTCGGCGCCGACGGCGTCGGCCTTGTGCTGGAGCAGCCCCTCGGCGAGAGCCGTGAGGGCGCGTCCTTGCAGGATCGTCTCTCCCGCGTTCGCGGCCGCGTCCGCCACCTCGGTCATCTCGACGATCACCGCCGGGAAATCGGCGAGGCGCCATGCGGCGCGGCCGGCGAGGTAGCGCCGCTCGAGCGTCGGCGCGAGCTCGACCGCGCGGAGCAGGAGCTTGCGTGCACTGCGGAACGCCTCACGCGACAGCGCGCGGTGACCGGCGCTCGTGAGCATGACGGCCGCCTCCTCGCGCAGGTCCGCGGGCGCGGTGCCGTCGAGCTCCGTCAGCAGCCGCGCGGCTTGGTCGAGGTGGAAGGCGCGGATCTCGAGCAGCTCGTCGCCGGCGCGCTCGCCCAGCCATGTCGCGAACGCGTAGTGCAGGTCGGCCCGCGATCCCTTCGACAGACCTGCATACGCGACCTCGCGGATGAGCACGTGCTTGAACTTGTACGCCTGCTCGCCGCTGATGGACGCGCGTGGCTCTGCGACGATGAGGTCGCGGAGCAGCAGCTCGTCGAGCGCGTCGTCGACGTCCGCGAGCTCCGGCGAGACGTGGTCGAGCGCGCCCGCCATGAAGATCCGTCCCATGACGGCGGCGCGCTGGAGCGCAGCGCGTGCCGCAGTAGGCAGCCGGTCGATGCGGGCCGCGATCAGCGCCTGCAGCGTGTCAGGGATGCGCTCGAAGCCGTCGCGCGGCCGCTCCGCGAGCATGCGCACCGTCTCCTCGACGAAGAGCGGGTTGCCCTCGGTCTTCGCGAGCACCGTGCGAACGTCGACGGGCAGGTCGAGCTCCGCGGTGAGCGCGGCGATGAGCTGCGTGCTCTCCTCCTCCTGGAGCGGCTCGAGCCCGATCGTCGTCCCGCGGACGCGGCCTCCGCCCCACGTCGGGCGCACGTCGAGCAGCTCGGCGCGCGCGAGGCAGAGGATGAGCAGCGGCGCGTCCTTGACCCACGCGGCGAGATGCTCGATCAGCTCGAGCAGCGGCTCCTCGCCCCAGTGCGTGTCCTCGAACACGAGGATGAGCGGCTGCGCCTGCGCGAGCTGCTCGGCCCATGCGCGCGCGGCCCAGGCGATCTCGCGCTGCGCGCGCTCGCCCTCGACGGCTGCGAGCACGCCGACGGCGAGACCGAGGAGGTCCGCGACCTCCTCGTCCTCGCAGTAGTCGCGAAGCTTCTTCTGCGCCTCGTCGACGGGATCGTCGTCGCTGATCCCGGCCGACGACTTCACCATCTCGGCGAGCGGCCAGTACGTGACGCCCTCGCCGTACGGCAGCGAGCGGCCGAAGAGCACGGTCGCTCCCTCGACGCCTTCGGTGAACTCGCGCGCGAGCCGGCTCTTGCCGACGCCGGGGTCGCCGTAGATCGTGAAGAGCGCCGCGCGGCGGTCGCGCACGGTGCGCGCGAACGTGTTCTCGAGGAGCTCGAGCTCGGACTCGCGTCCGACGAGCGGCGCCTTGACCGTCGCGATCGTCGTGCCAGGCTCGGCGGCGCAGACGACGCGGCTCGCCTCGATCGGCACGCGGAAGCCCCGCAGGTCGAGCGTGCCCGCCGGCTCGAGCTCGATGCGGCCGCCGACGAGCCGCGCTGCGCCGGGGCCCACGAGGATCTCACCGGAGCTCGCGCGCTGCTGCAGCCGCGCTGCCAGGTTGACTGCCTCGCCGGTGGCGAAGGTCGAGGCGGAGTCGTCGGCGACGATCTCGC
>DASYFU010000407.1:0-10375 GCA_036498225.1 Gaiellaceae bacterium
TAATAGAGGACGGGCGAACCCGGCAGCGAGAAGAGAATCGCGTGCAGGAGCTCGATGTCGTCGCGATCGCCGTCCAGGAGCGGCGCCAGGCGGCGGCGGATGCCGAGATTGAGCTTCATGCGCGGATCCTTCGCGTACTCCGCGTACATGTAGTCGCGCTCGTCGTCCGTGACCATCTCGAGCGTCAGCTCGTCGTGGTTGCGGAGGAAGAGGCCCCACTGGCAGTTCGACGGAATGCCCGGCGTGCGCTCCAGGATCTCGTAGATCGGGGTCGCGTCCTCGCGCCGCGCGGACATGAACATGCGCGGCATCACCGGGAAGTGGAACGCCATGTGGCACTCGTCCCCGTCGCCGAAGTACTGGACGACGTCCTCCGGCCACTGATTCGCCTCGGCGAGCAGGACGCGGTCGGGATAGCGCGCATCGATCTCGGCGCGCACGCGCTTCAGGTACTCGTGCGTCTCGGGCAGGTTCTCGCCGTTCGTTCCCTCGCGCTCGAACAGATACGGCACCGCGTCGAGGCGGAAGCCGTCAATGCCGAGGTCGAGCCAGAAGCGGAGGACGTTCAGCATCGCGTCCTGCACGTCCGTGTTGTCGTAGTTCAGGTCCGGCTGGTGGCTGAAGAACCGGTGCCAGTAGTACTGGCCGCGCACCGGGTCGAACGTCCAGTTCGACGGCTCCGTGTCGACGAAGATGATGCGCGCGTCCTTGTACGCCTCGTCGGTGTCGGCCCACACGTACCAGTCGCCGCGCGGGCCCGTGGGATCGGTGCGCGACTCCTGGAACCACGGGTGGTCGGCCGACGTGTGGTTCATGACGAGATCGGCGATCACGCGGATGCCGCGCTGGTGCGCCTGCTCGACGAAGCTCTTGAAGTCGTCGACGGTGCCGTAGTCGGGATGAATCCCGAAGAAGTCGGCGATGTCGTATCCGCCGTCGCGCAGCGGTGACGGGTACATCGGCAGGAGCCAGATGCAGTCCACGCCGAGCCACTGGAGGTAGTCGAGCTTCTCGACGAGCCCGCGGAAATCGCCGGCGCCGTCGTCGTTGCCGTCGAAGAAGCCGCGGATGTGCACTTCGTAGAAGACCGCCGTCTTGAACCACAGCGGATCCCGCTCGAACCACTGTTCGCTCATCGGACAACCTTAAGCACGTGACTCTTGCCGGGCGCAAGCTCGACGAAGTTGCGGCCGATGTGCCACGTCCACTCCTTCTCGGCGAGCAGGTCGCGCGCGCGATAGGCGGGCGGCAGCCCGGTCGAGACGGGAAGGATGCAGACGCCGCGCTGCGTCGCGGTCGGATCGAGATTGACGACGACGATGACGTCGTTGTCGCCCGTCCGCTTCAGGTAGGCGAAGAGTTGCTCGTTCTCGGTCTCGAGGAACGTGATGTTGTCGAGCCGCTGCAGCGCCGCGTTCTCGCGCCGCGCCTTGTTCAGGGTCGCGACGAGCGGCAGGAGCGGTCCGTCCAGCTTCCGCTTCTTCGTCTCGTACTTCTCGGAGTCGAGATACTCCTCGCTGCCCTCGCGCACCGGCAGGTTCTCGCAATTCTCGAAGCCGGAGTAGATGCCGTATGTCGGCGACAACGTCGCCGCGAGGACGAGGCGCGCCTCGAACGCCGGCCGGCCGCCGTGCTGCAGATACTCATGGAGGATGTCCGGCGTGTTCGCGAACACGTTCGGCCGGTAGATCTCCGACCACTCGAGCAGCTGTCCCATGAACTCCAGCAGCTCCCAGCGCGTGTTCTTCCACGTGAAGTATGTGTAGCTCTGCGCGAAGCCGGCCTTCGCGAGCGTCGTCATCATCGCCGGCCGTGTGAACGCCTCCGCGAGGAAGACGACCTCCGGATGCTCGCGGCGCACCTCGGCGATGAGCCACTCCCAGAACGGCACCGGCTTCGTGTGCGGGTTGTCGACGCGGAAGACGGTGACGCCGCGCTCGACCCACGTGAGGACGACGTCGAGCAACGCCTGCCAGAGTCCTTTCCAGTCCTCGCTCTCGAAGTTGACGTTGTAGACGTCCTGGTAGCGCTTCGGCGGGTTCTCGGCGTACTTGAGCGTTCCGTCCGGGCGGCGGTTGAACCATTCCGGGTGCGCTTTCAGCCAGGGGTGGTCGGGAGACGTCTGGATGGCGAAGTCGATCGCGATCTCGACGCCGTGCGTGCGCGCGTCGGCGACGAGGCGCTCGAACTGCGCGAGCGTGCCGAGCTCGGGATGGATCGCGTCGTGCCCGCCCTCCGCGCCGCCGATCGCCCACGGGCTGCCCGGATCGTTCGCACCGGCGGTGAGCGCGTTGTTCCGCCCCTTGCGGTTCGTCTTCCCGATCGGATGGATCGGCGGGAGGTAGAGGACGTCGAAGCCGAGCTCGGCGAATCGCGGCAGCAGCGCGCGGACACCCTCGAAGCCGCCCCACGAACGAGGGAAGAGCTCGTACCACGAGCCGAAGCGCGCGAGCTCGCGGTCGACGTTCACCGCGTACACCTCGGATGACGCAGTGCCGGAGCGGTCGCCGGCGGGCGCCGCGAGCGCGTCCTCGACGGTGACCGATGCGCGCCGGAGCAGCACGGCTCCCTCGGCGAGCTCGCCCGCCAGGTCGTCCTGGCCACTCTCCACCTTGCGCCGGATCTCATCCTGGTAGGTGGCGATCCGGTCGGTCCACGCCTCGATCCGGAACGACCACAGGCCCGGCCGGTCGACGACGAACGAGCCGGCCCATTGATCGTTGCCGAGCGGCGCGAGTGGGGCCTCCTGCCAGCGCGTCGTGCCCGCCGGCCGGTAGCGGACCGCCGCGCCCAGGGCGTCGTGGCCGTCGCGAAAGATCCGCGCGCCGACCTCGACCCGCTCGCCGGCGATCCGCTTCACCGGGTAGCGGCCGCAATCGACCTGCGGCTTCACCTCGAGGATCTGAATGCGTGGCGGCGGGTTCGTCGTCTTCGGCAAGGACATGTCGCAGGGAGTCTCCCGAATCGGGGAGGATCAGAACGTGGAGCTCGGTCGGTCGTCGGGAATCCTGCTGCATCCGACGTCGCTCCCGGGCGGTCGACTGGGAGACGAGGCGTATCGCTTCGTCGACTGGCTCGCCGCGGCTGGTCAATCGTGGTGGCAGGTGCTCCCGCTCGGTCCGCCCGACGGGTTCGGTTCTCCGTACCGGACGACGTCGGCGTTCGCGGGCTCGCCGGCGCTGCTCGCCGACCCGCACGCGCCGGTGACGGCCGACGAGATCGAGCACTTCGTCGCGCAACGGCCGTACTGGACCGGCGAGTGGGCGCGCTGGGGCACGCTGGCCGACCAGGTCCGCTTCCAGCGGGAGTGGACCGCGCTGCGCGACTACGCGCGCGATCGCGGCATCCGCCTGATCGGCGACGTGCCGATCTACGTCTCCGATGAGGGCGCCGACATCGCGGCGTGGCCCGAGTTGTTCGCGCATGGAGACGTCGCCGGTGCGCCACCCGATCCACTCAACGCGAACGGGCAGCACTGGGGCAATCCGCTGTACGACTGGGCGCAGCACCGCCGCACGGGCTTCCGGTGGTGGATCGAACGCTTCGCGCGGACGTTCGAGCTCGTCGACGTCGCACGCATTGACCACTTCCGCGGCTTCGTCGCGTACTGGTCGATCCCGGCGGGTCTCAAGACCGCGCGGAAGGGCCGCTGGCGTACCGCCCCGGGGCTCGAGCTGTTCACGACGATCGAACGTGAGCTCGGACACCTCTCGCTCATCGCCGAGGACCTCGGCGTGATCACGCCTGCCGTGTACCGGCTGCGCGACGAGCTCGGACTTCCCGGCATCGTCGTCCTCCAGTGGGCGTTCGGCGGGGCGCCGACGAACGTCCACGCGCCGAAGAACCACCCCAGGCGTGCAGTCGTCTACACGGGCACGCACGACACCGACACGACCGTCGGCTGGTACGCGAGCCTCAGCCGGAAGTCGCGCGACGCCACGGGGCTCGACCCGGCCGAGCCGAACTGGAACCTCATCCACATCGCAATGGAATCGCGCGCCGAGCTCGCGATCGTGCCGGTGCAGGACGTGCTCGGCCTCGGCAACGAGGCGCGCATGAACAATCCCGGGCACCCGTACGGCAACTGGCGCTGGCAGCTCGCCCACGGCGCGCTGACGGACGCGATGGCAGAGCGACTGCGCGAGGAAACGGCGGCAGGTCGCCGGCTGTGACGATCCGGTAGCCGCCCTCGGAGGGACTGTTCACCGGTCCTGCACCGCATCGTCACCGTTCGTCCGACCATGCTGTGGAAAACGCGCGCCACACTGGTCGCGACGATGCGCCGCAAGATCGAGCCGCTGCTCTGCGAGCTCCACGCACATACACGCTGGAGCGACGGCGCACTCACCCTTCCCGAGCTGGTCGACCTCTACGGGCGCAACGGCTTCGACGTCCTCTGCGTCACCGACCACGTCAACCGCACAAACGATCCGTGGCTTCCCGCAGACGCGCCTGCGCGCGGCGTGACGCGCGGGAACCATGCCGACTACGTCGCCGAGATCGCCGCGCAGGCTGAACGCGCGAAGCGCGAGTACAACCTGCTGCTGCTTCCCGGCATCGAGCTGACGTACAACGATCTCGACGCGTATCTCGCCGCGCATGCCGTCGCCGTCGGCTGCCGCGCATTCGTGAGCGTCGACGCCGGAATCGAGGCGGCGCTCGAGGACGCGCGAGGCGAAGGGGCGGCGCTCGTCGCCGCCCACCCGTACCGGGCACGCCGGGGGACGATCCCGTCGCGCCTCACGCTCCGCTGGTCCCGGGATTGGCGCCACCTGCGCGGTCTCGTCGACCGGTGGGAGCTGTTCAACCGCCACGACCTGTACGGCTGGACGGCGGAGCGCGGCCTGCCGTCGGTCGCGGCCGGCGATTTCCATCGGCTCGAGCACCTGCACGGATGGAAGACGCTCCTGCCTTGCACGAAGGAGGAGAGCGCGGTCGTCGCCTACCTCCGCTCGCCGCGACCGACGTTCCTGGCCCGCTTCGACGCGCCCGGGATCTCGAAGGCCGCCTGAACGAGCAGCGCCCCGTCGGGAACGGGGCGCTGTCGTTCATGCCTTACGGAGGGTTCTGCACGAGCCTACGTTCGCCCGCCGGAGACGATGGGCGGCGATCGTGTAACGGTCCGGTGAATTTGGGGAGCGGCGTTAAGGTCAGACCGTGGAGGCACTCGCCGAGCACGAGCGCAAGCTGGAGGCGCCGGAGGGCTTCGAACTGCCCGACCTGGGCGGCCGGCCGCTCGAGCCGCGGGTCTTCACGTCCGTCTACCACGATACGGCCGACCGGTCGCTCGCGCACTCGGGAATCACGCTCCGGAGGCGCACCGAGCGCGGCCGCAGCGTCTGGCAGCTGAAGCTCCCGGCGGACGACTTCCGGCTCGAGCTGGAAGAACCGGGGGGTCCCGTCGCTCCGCCGAAGGACCTGGCACGCCTGCTCGCCGCGCATCTGCGCCATGGGCCTTTCGGCGTCGTCGCCGAGCTGCGCACGCGCCGGCACGGCGTGCTCGTCGCCCGAAACGGCACGACGGCCGAAGTCACGATCGACGACGTCTCGGTCATGGACGCGCTCCGCGTCGTCGAGGAGTTCGTCGAGGTCGAGGTCGAGCTGAAGGAAGGGAAGCCGAAGCAGCTCGACGCGATCGCGAGCGAGCTCGCCGTCGCGGGCGCACGCCCGAGCGACGGCACGCCGAAGCTCTTCCGCGTGCTCCGTCTTCCGAGCGACGCAGTGCCGAAGGATCCGCTCGAGGCGTTGCAGACGCGCCTGCGCGCCCAGTTGTGGGCGATGCTCGCCCACGACCCCGGAACGCGGCTCGGCCGCGATCCGGAGAGCCTGCACGACATGCGGGTCGCCGCGCGACGCGCGCGTGCACTGCTGCGCGCCGGCCAGCCGCTCTTCGCAAACGACGTGAAAGAGCTCGAGGACGAGCTGCGCTGGCTGGGCGAGAAGCTCGGCGCGGTCCGCGATCTCGACGTCCTCATCGAGCGTCTGCGCGGCGCCGCCGACCAGCTCGACGACGCTGACCGCGCCGCGGCGCGCACGATGCTGCGCACGCTCGACCGCAGGCGCTCCGCGGCGCGCACTGCGCTGCTCAAGGCACTGAACAGCGAGCGCTACTTCACCTTGCTCGACTCTTTCGCGAGCCAGATCGAGGCGCTCTCCTCGGCGAACGTCGACGTGACGCTCGCCGACATCGCGAAGCGGGAGCTGAAGAAGCTGAATAGTCGTGTCCGCGCGACAGCCGACGACGCACCCGACGCGGCGCTCCATGCACTGCGAAAGCGCGGCAAGCGTGTGCGCTACGCGTTCGAGCTCGCCGGCGACGGCTCCGCCGTCAAGCGTGCGAAGGCGTTCCAGGACGTCCTCGGCGAGCACCAGGACTCGGTCGTCGCGGAGTCGGCGCTTCGCGACCTCGCGGCGAAGACGCCGGCGGGTGCGATGGTCGCGGGCCGACTCGTCGAGCGCGAGCGCGCGGCGCGCGCCGAGACGCGCTCCGACTGGCGCAAGGCATGGAAGCGGCTGCGGCGCGCGGCGAGCTGAACGTCGTCCGCGCGGCCGGCGGCGTCGTCCTCCGCCACGGAGACGTGCTGCTCGTGCACCGGCCGCGGTACGACGACTGGACCTTTCCGAAGGGCAAGGCCGACGACGGCGAGTCGGACGAGGATTGCGCTCTGCGCGAGGTGCACGAGGAGACCGGGTTGCGCTGTGTGCTCGAGGACGAACTTCCGACGACGCGCTACGTCGATGCGAAGGGACGGCCGAAGCGCGTGCGCTGGTGGCACATGCATCCGGTCTCCGACGACGGCTTCACGCCGAACGACGAGGTGGACGAACTGCGCTGGCTCGAACCGGCGGCAGCGATGACCCTGCTGACGTACGACCGAGACCGCGTACTGCTCTAGGCGGCTAGCTCGGCGACGGTCGCGAGCACTGCGCCTTCGCGGATGCCGCCGTCGCACACGTGCAGCGGAACGCCGAGCCGGCCCTGCACCTCGGCGAGAATCACGAGCCCGGCGGGAAGGATCTTCACGCGCGTGCGATGCACGCCGTACTTCCGCGAGATGACCTGGTCCGGCTTCGCCGCGACGATGCGGAGGGCCTCGGCCAGCTCGTCCTCGCCGAGCCATGGTCCGACGAGGCGCCGCGCAGCGCGCGCGCTTCCACCGACCGCCAGCGCAACCTGCACCGACGGCGGAACGACCGCTGCGAACGCGCTCGCTGCCTCGGCGCGCGCGGCCTCCGTCCCGTCGACGCGCTCAGTCAACCGCACCGAGCCGAGGTCGACCGACTCCACCCACGCCGGGTCGGAGCCCGGATCGCCGACGGCGATCTCCGTGGACGCGCCGCCGACGTCGCAGACGGCGATGTGGCGCGGCAGCTCGACGTCCGCCGTCGCGACTGCGCCCGCGTACGCGAGCCGGCCTTCCTCCTCGGTCGAGAGGATTCGGACCGAATGCTTCGACGCGCGCGTCAGCGCATCGACGAGCGTGTCGGCGTTCGCACTCTGGCGGCCGGGCGCGGTGAGGAAGACGTCGAGCGTCTCGGCGCCCCCGCGTCGCGCGAGCCCGCACAGCTTGCCGACCGCCTTCGCCGCGGCGGCGATGCTCACGTCGGAGACGACGCCCGTGCGCTCGATCTCCGCGCCGAGCGACAACCGGACGCGTTCCTTCTCGATCGGGACCAGGTCGCGGCCGTCCACCTGTGCGAGGAGCAGGCGAATGGTGTTCGAGCCGACGTCGACGACCCCGATCCGCACGTCCACCCATGGTAGGTCCCCCGTCGGAGGACGGTTGAACACGCCGGTGAACAGCCGGTGACGGAGTCGTGAGAAGGTGGTGCTCGTCGACTACCGGCTGCGGGCGAGCGAGACACGCCGCCGCGCCCGCCGCATCATCGTCGCCTGCGCCGAGCGCGCGCGATCGTCCTTCTTGCCGCGCGCCCGCTGCCACGTCCCGTCGGCCTGGAGCTCCCAGGCGGTCGTGTTGTCGGCGAGCAGCGTGTCGAGCGTCGCGGCGAGCTCGGCCTGGATCGCGACGTCCTGGATCGGCGTCACCACCTCGACGCGATGGTCGAGGTTGCGCGGCATCACGTCCGCGCTGCCGAGGTAGTACGCCGTCCGGTCCCCCGCCTCGAAGAAGTACAGCCGGCTGTGCTCGAGGAAGCGGCCGAGAATGCTGCGCACCGTGATGTTCTCGCTCAAACCGGGAACGCCGGGACGCAGCGAGCAGACGCCACGGACGATGAGCTCGATCCGCGCGCCCGCGTCGGACGCCGCGTACAGCTCGTCGATCACCTCGGGATGCGTGAGACCGTTCACCTTGATGCGAATCCTGGCCTTCCGCCCCGCCCGCGCCGCAACGGCGACCTCGCGAATCTCCTCGATGAGTCTCTGGCGCAACGTGAACGGCGCGACGAGCAGCTTGCGGAAGTGCGCAGGGCGCCCGAACCCGGTGACGTAGTTGAAGAGATCGGCGACGTCCGCGGCGATGTCCTCGTCCGAGGTGAAGAGCCCGAAGTCCTCGTAGCCGCGCGCGGTGACGCTGTTGTAGTTGCCGGTGCCGATGTGCACGTAGCGACGCAGCACGCCGCCTTCGCGGCGCACGACGAGCGTCATCTTCGCGTGGATCTTCAGCGACGGGAACCCGTATGCGACGTGAACACCTGCCTGCTCCATCGCACGGGACCACTCGATGTTCCGGCGCTCGTCTCCGCGCGCCTTGATCTCCACGAGGCACACCGTCTGCTTTCCGTTCTCCGCCGCCTCGATCAAGGCAGGAACGAGCGGCGACTCGTCGTTCGTGCGATACACCGTCGACTTCAGCGCGATGACGTCGGGATCCTTCGCGCACTCGTCCGCGAACGACTCGAAGCTCGCGGCGAACGAGTCGTACGGATGGTGCACGAGCACGTCGGCCGCGCGAATGACCGCGAACTGCTCGTCCGCCTCGACGTTGGCGAGCGGCGGGCGCGCGACCGGGATCCACGGGTCGAGCTTCAGGTCCGGACGGTCGAGCTTCGTCAACTCGCTCACGTCCTCGAGGTCGATCAATCCGACCACGGGATAGACGAAATCGTCGGCGACGCGCAGTCCCTGCTGGAGCCGCTCGCGCAGCGGGCGCGACATCGAGCTGGAGACCTCGAGCCGCGTCACCTCTCCGAAGCGGCGCCGGCGCAGCTCGAGCTCGACCGCCTCGAGCAGGTCGTCGGCCTCGTCGGAGACTTCGAGGTCGGCGTCGCGCGTCACGCGGAACACGGAGCGCTCGAGGATGTCCATCCCCGGAAAGAGCGACGGCAGGAAGTGCATGAGCACCTCCTCGAGCGGCACGAAGCGACCTGCGTCCCCGACGGAGACGAGCCGCGGCAGGCCCTCCGGAACCTTCACGCGCGCGAAGCGCTCCTCGCCCGACGCGGGGTCGCGAGCAAAGACGGCGAGGCTGACCGACAGCGCCGAGATGTACGGGAACGGCTGACCCGGACCGACTGCGAGCGGCGTGAGCACCGGGTAGATCTCCTCCTCGTACAGGCGCTCGAGCTGCGCGAGGCCGGCGGCGTCGAGATCCTCGACGCCGCAGACGACGATGCCCTCAGCCGCCAGCGCGGGACAGAGCTCGCGCGACCAGATGCGCGACTGCTCCTCGTACAGCTCGAGCACGCGCGCACGCGCGGCGGCGATCGTCTGCTGCGGAGTGCGTCCGTCCGGCGAGCGCACGGCGACTCCCGCGGCAGCCTGGCCGGTGAGACCCGCGATGCGCGTCATGAAGAACTCGTCGAGCATCGTCGAGAAGATGGCGCAGAAGCGCACCCGCTCGAGCAATGGGAGGGAGTCGTCGGCCGCGACGCCCAGCACGCGCGCGTCGTAGTCGAGGAACGACAGCTCGCGGTTGATCAGCCGGTCGACAACCGGAACAGCCCGCTTCTTCGCCCGTACGGCTGCCATGAGGGACCGTTCACGATATAGACGCCGGCCCGGCCCCGCGGGATTGCGATCCGGTTACGAGACGGCGAAATAGATCGCGGCGGCCGTCCCGGCCGCTGCGCAGTAGATCGCGAACGGCAGCAGGGTGCGCGTCTCGAAATAACGCATGAGGAAACGGACCGCGAGGAATGCCGTGAACGCCGAGCAGAGGGCGCCGACGAGGGCCGGGCCGCGCACGCCGTTCCCCTGCGATCCGGCCAAGTCGGGCAGCTTCAGCGCGGCCGCCGCGAGGATGATCGGCGTCGCGAGGAGGAACGCGAACCGCGCCGCGTCCTTGTGCGAGAGGCCGACGAGCAGGCCGCCGCCCATCGAGGCGCCCGAGCGCGAGAGGCCGGGGATGAGGGCGAGCGCCTGGGCGGCGCCGACGAGGGTGGCGTCGCGCCAGCCGACGGTGCGCGCGATGCG
>DASYFU010000408.1:0-4422 GCA_036498225.1 Gaiellaceae bacterium
CCCGGCCCCTCGAGCTACCTCTTCCTCGGCAGCCGCATCGTCCGCGGCTGGGCGATCGAGATCGTCCTCGTCGCCGCGCTCCTGCCGTTCCTCGTCGCCGCGATCGACCTGTTCGCGCGCTGCCGTCGCCGGCGCATCAGCATCGCTCCGGCGCTGCGCAGCTACCGGAGTCGCCTCGCATTCTGGGCGTGGTGCGGCGTCCTGTTCGCGCTCTTCGCCACCGCCGGAGCCTGGCCGGGCGGCGCTCCCAGGCCGCCCTTGCTGACAAATGTCCAGTGGCCCGCGGCGGCGATCGCCGGGCTCGCCATCCTCGTCGCGATCGGCTGGCTCGTCACGCGCGATCGGCTCGCTCCGCGCCGGCCGCCGAGCGCGGAGGAGACGCTCGCCGGCCACGCCGGCGCGCTGCTCGCGCTCGGCGTCGTCGCGCTGCTCGTCGTGGCGACGAACCCGTTCGCGCTGATCTTCATCCTGCCCTCGCTCCATTTCTGGCTGTGGCTGCCGCAGGTGCGCGGCCGTGCGTTCGCGCTGCGCGCCGCGGTGCTTCTCCTCGGCTTCGCAGGCCCTGCCCTCCTCGTCTGGTCGTTCGCGACGCGCTACGGGCTCGGCCTCGAGGCGCCCTGGTACGTCGCGTGGCTCTACTCACTCCGCTACGCGCGCGTCCCTGGGCTCCTCATCGGGCTCGCCTGGGCGGCGGGGGCGGCGCAGCTCGTCGCGCTGTCGGCCGGCCGCTACGCGCCGTATCCGAGCGCGGCGGAACGGCCTCCGCGCGGCCCGATTCGCGAGACGATCCGCCGGCTCGTGCTCGCACGCCGGCGGCACGCATCCGAAGCGGCCCGGCGCGCGTTGCACGGCTGAGTGGCACGAGTCGTCTCTCGCATCCTCATCGGGGCCGGGGTGCTCCTGCTCGCGTGGGTTGTCGTCGTCTGGCGCTGGCAGGACCCCTTCACCGCGCTGTACACGACCTGGCAGCAGGACAAGCTCGCGCACGAACTGAACAAGGAATTCGCCGCATTCACGCCGCTGCGTGCAGCGGCTGGCGTCGCCGAGCGAGATGCGATCGCCGCCGAGGCCGCGCGATTCCGGCACGACACGCATCAGGGCGACGCGATCGGCCGCATCGTCATCGGCCGCATCGGGCTGAACATGGTGGTCGTCGACGGCACCGACGACGCGTCGCTGCGCAAGGGGCCGGGCCGCGACCTGCGTTCGTACATGCCGGGGCAGAACCGGCTCGTGTACATCGCAGGGCATCGCACGACGTACCTCGCGCCGTTCTCGCACATCAACGACATCCGTCCCGGCGACTACATCCGGCTCGAGATGCCGTACGCGACGTTCACGTATCGCATGACCACGCATCGCATCGTCCCGTCCACCGACATGAGCGTGTTGCGCTCACCGCGGCACGAGCTGCTCGAGCTGCAGGCGTGCCATCCGCGCTTCTTCGCGACGCATCGCTACATCGTGTACGCGAAGCTCGTCGCGGTGAAGCCTAGAGCCTGAGCCAGCGAACGTCCGACCCCGCGTCCAGCGTCCCCTCGCCGCGCGGAACGTGGACGAGCGCATTCGCGGCTGCGGCGCGGGCGATCATGTGCGACTCCTGTCCGGTGAGCGGCTCGAGCTCACCGCCGACGGCGCGCGCGCGAACGAGCTCGTCGCGTGCGCCGTTCCGTTGCAGCGCCGAGGAGAGGTGTCCGTGCTCGAAGCATGGCAGCGGTTCGGCGAGCCCCTGCAGCGCGCGCAGCGCCGGCTTCACGAACAGCTCACAGCCGACGAGCGACGAGACGGGGTTCCCGGGCAGCCCGAACACGAGCGTCCGGCCGCGCATCCCGAACGCGAGCGGCTTCCCCGGCTTGACCGCGACCTGCCAGAACACCTCCTCGACGCCGAGCTCCGACTCGATCGCCCGGACGAGGTCGTGCGGGCCGACGGAGACGCCGCCGGACGTGACGAGCACGTCGGCTTCGAGGCCGCGCGCGATCGCGGCCCGGTGTGCGTCCTCGTCGTCCGCGACGGGCGGCAGGCGCTCGACTTCGGCGCCCGCAGCGATGAGCGCGGCCGCAAGCATGAGCGCATTCGCCTCGTACACCTGGCCCGGCGCGAGCGGCGCGCCGGGACGCACGAGCTCACTGCCGGTCGCCAGCACCGCGACGCGCGGCCGGCGCGCGCAAACAGCGCTCGCGATGCCCGCGGCGGCGAGCGCACCGAGTTGGGTCGCCCCGAGGAGGACACCGGCCGACACGACGTGGTCACCCGCGCGAACGTCACCGCCTCGCGGGCGGACGTGCGTGCCGGCGGCGATCGCGTCCGCGACATCGACCGTCTCGCCGTCGACGGCGACCACCTCGATGGGGGCCACTGCATCGGCGCCCTCCGGGACGACGCCTCCGGTCGAGATCTCCATCGCCTCGCCCGAGGCGAGGGAGCGATCGGTGGGACTGCCGGCGGCGATCCGACCCGCAATCACGAGGGTTCCGGGCACATCCGCGGAGCGAATGGCGAAGCCGTCCATGGCCGAGCTCGGGAACGGCGGCAGGTCGACGGCAGCGAGCGCAGCCTGTGCGAGGACGCGTCCGGCAGCGGCCTCGAGCGGCACCGTTTCCGTGTCGAGAGGGCTGCAGCGCGCGAGGATCGCGGCCTGGGCTTCGTCCACGGTGAGTAAAGCTCCCACGATCGGCCCATAACGTAGCGATGCCCGAAACGCTGATCGCTGGTCGCTACCGCCTGGACACACTCCTCGGACGAGGCGGCATGTCCGAGGTCTGGGGCGCGACCGATCTCGAGCTCGGCCGGCGCGTGGCCGTGAAGTTGCTCGCGCCGAACGAGGACAACGCGCGCTTCGAACGCGAGGCGCGCGCGATCGCCGGACTGGCGCATCCGAACGTGACGCAGCTCTACGACTACGGCGAGTCGGACGGCCGCCCGTTCATGGTGCTCGAGTACCTCCCGGGCGGCTCGCTCGAAGAGCTGCTGCAGACGAGCGGCGCGCTGCCGGACGACGACACGCGGCGCATCGCGACCGAGGTCGCCGCCGGGCTTGCGCACGCACATGCACGCGGTCTCGTCCATCGCGACCTGAAGCCGTCGAACGTGTTGTTCGACGACGAGGGGCGTGCGAAGCTCGCGGACTTCGGCATCGCTCGCATGGCGGCGGGCGACGGAACGCTGACCGAGGCCGGCACCGTGATGGGAACAGCTGCGTACATCTCGCCCGAGCAGGCGTCCGGGCTGCCGGCGACGGCGGCGAGCGACGTCTACTCGTTCGGCGTCCTCCTCTTCCGCATGCTCACCGGGCTTCTGCCGTTCAAGGGCGAGGACCCGCTCGCGCTCATCGTCCAGCATCGCGACGAGGCGCCGCCTCCCGTCGCGTCGGTGAGGCCGGATGCTCCGCCCGATCTCGCCGCGCTCACCGATGCAACCCTGCAGAAGGATCCGCTTGCGCGGCCGCCCGACGGCGAGGCCCTCCTCGACGCGCTCACCGCCGGGGTCGTCGCTCCCGCAGTCCTGGCCGACGGCGACGCGACGCGGGTACTCCCGGCGATGCCGCCTCCGCGACGCACGCGGCGCTTCGGCGCTGCCCTTGCGATCGCGCTCCTCCTTCTGCTCGCCGTCGCAGGCGCCGTGCTCGCGTACGAAGTGACGCGTCCGTCCGACGGTCCTGTCGCTCCCCCGACCGTGCTGTCCGTGACGCTCAAGAAGAAGCACCACCATTCGACGACGACCGCGCCGACCACGACGACGAAGAAGGCGGCAACGACGACGACCGCACCCACCACGACGGCGCAGGCGCCAACGACCACGCGTCACACGGTGACGCACCCGGTGACGACGACTCCGCCGCCTCCGCCGACGACCGCGACCTTCACGACCACGGCAGTCACGACGACGACGCCGGCGACGACCACGGCGCCTCCGCCGACGACGACCGCAGCGACGACGACCGGCTAGGGCGTCGTCGTCTGCGTCGTGTCCGTCGTGACGGGCGCGGTCGTGGTCGTGACAGGTGGGGGCGCGACGGTCGTCGTCGGCGCAGTCGTCGTGGGGACGGCTTGTTCGGTCGTCGTCGCTGCTGTCGTCGTCGCCGCCTTCTTCGTCGTCGTGACCGTCGTCGTCGCCGTCGAGGTGCCGTACGCGAGGCCGTACTCGAACTGGCCCTTCCACGGAATCCACGACGGCGTCGTCTTCGGCGCCGGGAACGGGATATCGGGACGGCTGCCGTCGGCCGCCTCCATGAACAGGTGCCAGATGTCCGCCGGGAAGGTGGGGCCGGAGACGGCGATGCCGTGGACGTTCAGCATCGGGACCTCGCCCTGCGGATAGCCGATCCAGACGGTCGCCTCCAGGCGCGGCGTGTAGCCGGAGAACCACGCGTCCGCGTAGTTGTCGGTCGTCCCGGTCTTGCCCGCGTCCGTGCGGCCGGAG
>DASYFU010000409.1:0-3533 GCA_036498225.1 Gaiellaceae bacterium
GTGAGCTTCTTCTCCTTCGTCGCGTTGACGTCGAGGTCGTCGGCGCGCGCGTTCTCGCCGACGATCATCCCTTCGTAGACCTCGACGCCGGGCTCGACGAAGAGCGAGCCGCGCTCCTGCAGGTTGAGGATCGCGAAGGCCGTGGTCGGACCGCGCCGGTCGGCGACGAGCGCACCCGTCGGCCGCGTGCGCATCTCGCCATGCCAGGGCTCCCAGCCCTCGAAGACGTGGTGAAGGATTCCCGTTCCGCGCGTCTCGGTGAGGAACTCGGTGCGAAATCCGATGAGGCCGCGCGCGGGGACGAGGTAGTCCATGCGCGCCCAGCCGGTGCCGTGGTTGACGAGCTGCTCCATCCGTCCCTTGCGCAGCGCGAGCAGCTGCGTGACGACGCCGATGTAGTCCTCGGGCACGTCGATGGCGACGCGCTCGACCGGCTCATGCTTCTTGCCGCCGATCTCGCGCACGAGCACCTCCGGCTTTCCGACCGTGAGCTCGAAGCCTTCGCGGCGCATGAGCTCGACGAGCACCGCGAGCTGGAGCTCGCCGCGGCCCTGCACCTCCCACGCGTCCGGCCGCGCGGTCGGCAGCACGCGCAAGGAGACGTTGCCGACGAGCTCCTGGTCGAGCCGCGCCTTCACCTGGCTCGCGGTCAGGCGCGTGCCCTCCTTGCCGGCGAGCGGCGACGTGTTGATCCCGATCGTGATCGAGAGCGACGGCTCGTCCACCGTCGTCACGGGAAGGGGACGCGGATCGTCCGGGTCGGCGATCGTCTCGCCGATCGTCACGTCCGGAAGGCCGGCGAGCGCGACGATCTCCCCCGGCCCCGCCTCGTCGACGGGGACGCGGTCGAGCGCCTCGCTCACGTACAGCTCGGTCACGCGCGCGGGCACGATCGTACCGTCGGCGCGGCACCACGCGATCGGTGCGCCCTTGCGCAGCGTGCCGTGATGGATGCGCAGGAGCGCGAGCCGGCCGACGTACGGCGACGCGTCGAGGTTCGTGACGAGCGCCTGCAGCGGATGGTTCGGGTCATACGACGGCGCCGGCACGGTGGCGAGCAGCGTCTTGACGAGCGGCGCGAGATCCGGCGCGAGCTCGTCCGGCTCGAATCCCGCCCTTCCGGCCCGCGCATTGCAGAAGACGATCGGGAACTCGATCTGCGACTCGTCCGCATCCAGATCGAGGAAGAGCTCGTACACCTCGTCGACGACCTCCTTCGCGCGCGCGTCAGGCCGGTCGACCTTGTTCACGACGAGGACGACGGGCAGCTTCGCCTCGAGCGCCTTGCGCAGGACGAAGCGCGTCTGCGGCAGCGGCCCCTCGCTCGCGTCGACGAGCAGGAGGACGCCGTCCACCATCGTCAGCCCGCGCTCGACCTCGCCGCCGAAGTCGGCGTGCCCGGGCGTGTCGACGATGTTGAGCTTCACGTCGCCGATGCGGACGGCCGTGTTCTTGGCGAGGATCGTGATCCCCTTCTCGCGCTCGAGATCCATCGAGTCCATGACGCGCTCGTTGACGTCCTGGTTCTCGCGGAACGAGCCGGACTGCCACAGCAGCGCGTCGACGAGCGTCGTCTTGCCGTGATCGACGTGCGCGACGATCGCGACGTTACGGAGATCTTCCCTGCGGGCCATGCGTCCACCGTAGCCGCGCCGTGTCGACCTGGCCGGCGCCGCCGTCGCCGTCGATGCTCTGGACGACCACGAGGAGCGTCTTCGGATTCCCGATCTCGGCGAGCTGCGTCGACGCTTCCAGCGCCCGGCCGCCGGGCGCGACCGAGAACGTCCCGGACTCGGAGCCCATCGGCTCGAAGTCGTTCGCAGGCGGATCCCACACCTCGAGGCCGCCTGGGCCGAGCCGGTACTGGGAGCCGAGGTAGACGTACAGGCTCGAGTTGCTGCCGTACTTCGTCGCGAAGGAGACGATGAAGGCGATACGGCCCGTCAGGCTCGTCACGACGCGTACCTTCGTGATGTCGGGCGCCGTGCCGCTGTCGCCGGTCGGATCGGTGATCACGATCGGCGGCGGAGGCTTCGGCGGCGGAACCGCAAGCACTAGAGGACGGCGGCCTCGCCGAGCAGCGCCTTCACTTCGGCGAAGAAATCCGGCACCGGCTTCACGCGATAGCCCGGGCCGAGCTCCATCACCTTCGGCCCGTTCGACGTCACCAGATCGAGATAGACAGGCGCCTCGCCGGGGAAGTCCTTCACGACGGCGGCGAGCTCGCGGACGATGCCCGCGGCCGCGATGCGCGCGTCCACCTTGAGGCGCACTTCCTTGCGCTCGGGCGTCGCCTCGAACGCGGTGATTTCGAGCGCGATGAGCTTCGTCTCCCCCATCTGCTTGTGGTCGACGCGGCCCTTGATGACAAGGACGCGGTCCTGGACGATGTCGTCGCGCGCGTGTGCATAGACCGAGTTGAACGCGACGACCTCGACCGAGCCGGTGAGATCCTCGATCGTCGCGAAGACCATCGGCTCGCCCTTCTTCGTCGTCAGCTGCTTGAGCGAGGAGACGAGGCCGCCGACGAGGACGATCTCGCCGTCGCGCCGGCGCTCGAGCTCGGAGAGCCCGCAGTCGGTCTTGCGCCGCAGCTGGTCGCGCACCGCCGAGAGCGGATGCTCGGAGACGTACAGGCCGAGGCTCTCCTTCTCCATGTGCAGGAGCTCGGACTTCTCGTACTCCTCGGTGGAGAGCGGCGGGTAGTGCATCTCCTGCGGCTCGTCGCCGAGGTCGAAGATGGAGCCCTGCCCGAAGCGGCGCGCGTCGTGCGCGGCGTTGCCGGAGCCGAGCGCCTGGTCGAGGATCTCCAGCATCGCCTTGCGCGAGCCGGGCAGCGCGCCCGCCTTCACGAGCGACTCGAGCGCGCGCTTGTTCACGACCTGCGGGTCGACGCGCTCGGTGAAGTCCCAGATGGACGCGAACGGGCCACCCTCGGCGCGCGCGGCGACGATCGCGCGGCACGCGCTCTCCCCCACGTTCTTCACGGCGTTGAGGCCGAAGCGGATCTTGCCCTCGACGACGGCGAAGTCGACCGCCGACTCGTTCACGTCCGGCGGGAGCACCTCGATGCCGAGCTCCTCGCACGCGTTGACGTAATACGGAACCTTGTCCTTCGTGTTCATCACCGAGGAGATGAGCGCCGCCATGTACTCGCGCGGATGGTTCGCGCGCAGCCACGCCGTGCGGTACGAGATGAGCGCGTAACAGGCGGCGTGCGACTTGTTGAAGGAGTAGTCCTGTGCCTGCTCCATGTCCGCCCAGAGCTGCGTGGCAACGCCCTCCGCCGTCCCGCTCGCGGCACATCCCTCGAGGAACTTGCTCTTGAGGGAGGCCATGAGCGAGTGGATCTTCTTGCCGATCGCCTTGCGCAGGTCGTCGGCCTCGGCAGGCGAGAAGCCGGCGATCTGCTTCGCGATCTCCATGTACTGCTCCTGGTAGATGCAGATGCCGTACGTGGGCGCGGTGATCGCCTTCAGCCGCTCGTCGGGGTAGGTGACGGGCTCCTTGCCGTTCTTGCGGCGGGCATAGAC
>DASYFU010000410.1:0-4792 GCA_036498225.1 Gaiellaceae bacterium
GATCTCGTTGCGGAGGGACTCGAGCTCGCTCATGCCTTGTGCAGCTCTCCGGCCTCGATTGCCACCGCAAGCCGGTTCGCCGGCGGCGCCAGCGGACAGACCCAACCCGGGTCGTACGAGCACGAGGGGTTGTAGGCGAAGTTGAAGTCGAGGACGAGGCGGCCGTCCTCCGAGCCGAGGTCCGATCCCTTGACCGTGTCGAGGAGGTAGCGGCCGGCCCCGTAGGTCTCCGTTCCGCGCGTCGCATCGGCGAACGGGAGGAACGCGCCGCCGCCGTAGCCCTCGAGCCAGTAGACGTCGAGCGCCCCAAGCTCGAAGCGGACGACGGCGAACCGCCGGAAGGGAAAGCCGTCGATCTCGATCGCCTCCTCGTCGGCCGGCTCGACGTCTCCGAGGAAGCGGAGCGCCGGGTCGTAGTCGAAGTACGCGAGGGACGTGTAGCCAGGCGAGGGCGACTGCGGGTGGTCGCGGAAGAGCTCCGCGCGAACCGCCTTCCACCGCTCCCACCCTGCGCGCGGCTCCGAGCCGCGCACCCCCGCGTACAGCTCGAAGATGTGGCGCTTCCAGTCGAGCAGCTCGAATTCGTTCACGCGGTGACGACTTGCTCGGTCGTCTTGCGCAGCGGCACTTCCTGGAGGAACCAGCTGAGGACGAACGCCAGCGCGGAGATGGCGGCACCGACGAGAAAAACCGGGTGCAATGCGTTCGAGAACGCGTGCACGTAGAGCGAGTGCACGTGCGGCGGCAGCGCGTTCACCGCCTTCGGCGTCGCCGAGCTCGGGCCTTTCACGCCGGGCGGAAGCGTCTTCGCGAGGTTCTTCTTCAGCTGACTCGCGAAGATCGCGCCGAAGGCGGCGATGCCGACCGAGCCGCCGATCTGCCTGAACATGATCGAGCCCGACGTGGCGACGCCCATGACCCGCGGCTCGACGGCGTTCTGGACGGCGAGCACGAGCACCTGCATCACCATGCCGAGGCCGAAGCCGATCACGAGGACGTAGAGCGAGGTCGTCAGCGTCGACGTGTGGATGTTGAGCAGCGCGAGGAGCCCCATCCCGATGGCGGCGATGGCGGTGCCGACGATCGGGAACGGGCGGTAGCGCCCCGTGCGCGAGATGATCTGGCCCCCGACGATCGAGGTGACGAGCAGTCCCGCCATCATCGGCGTCAGCTGCAGGCCGGAGCTCGTCGGGTTCCGTCCGCGCGCGATCTGCAGGAAGAGCGGCAGGAACGTGAGCGAGCCGAAGAGCGCGATGCCGATGATGAAGCCGACCGCCGAGCTGACGACGAAGATGCGGTTGCGGAAGAGCGATAGCGGCAGGATCGGCTCGGACGCGCGCCGCTCCGCGTACGGGAAGAGCGCGAGCAACGCGACGCCGGCGATGCCCATGACGATGATCTCCGGCGAGCCCCACGCATACGTGTTGCCGCCGAGGCTCGTCAGAAGAACGAGGCACGCGAGGCCGCCGGCGAGAAGCGCCGCGCCGAGATAGTCGATCGCGTGCTGCACGCGGTCGGTCTGCGAGTGGAACGTCGCACCGATGACGAGGAACGCGAGCACGCCGATCGGCAGGTTGACGTAGAAGATCCACCGCCACGAGAGGTTGTCGACGAAGAACCCGCCGATCAGCGGTCCGATGACGGTGGCAACGCCGAAGACCGCGCCGAAGAGCCCCTGGTACCGGCCGCGATCGCGCGGCGGGACGATGTCGCCGATCACCGCGATCGCGGCGACGACGAGGCCGCCGGCGCCAAGCCCCTGGAGCGCGCGGAACGAGATGAGCTCGGCCATGTTCCGGCTCTGTCCGCACAGTGCGGAGCCGAGCAGGAAGATCACGATCGCCGCCTGGATGACGATCTTGCGGCCGTACAGGTCGCCGAGCTTCCCGTACAGCGGCCCCGAGACGGTGGAGGTGAGCAGGTACGCGGTCACGACCCACGACAGGTGCGAGAGGCCGCCCAGGTCGCCGACGATCGTCGGGAGCGCGGTCGAGACGATCGTCTGGTCGAGCGCCGCGAGCAGCACGACCAGCATGAGCGCGCTGAAGATGACGCGTTTCCGCGGAGCCCCGGTCGCCGTCGGCATAGTTGCAGCATGCCGAAAGTCGAGAAGTCGGAGCAGGAGTGGCGTGAGGAGCTGACGCCGGAGCAGTTCCACGTGCTCCGCCGAAAGGGAACGGAGGCGCCGTTCACCGGCGAGTACGACCACGTGTTCGAGCCGGGTACGTACGTGTGCGCAGGCTGCGGCGCGCAGCTCTTCGAGTCGGACGCGAAGTACGACTCTGGCTGCGGTTGGCCCGCCTTTTACGCGCCGGCCGGCGAGGGCTCGGTCGAAGAGGAAACCGACGTGAGCCACGGCATGCTCCGCACCGAAGTCCTGTGCGCGAGCTGCGGCGGGCACCTCGGGCACGTGTTCCCGGACGGGCCGCACCCGACGGGACAGCGCTACTGCATCAACTCCGCAGCGCTGAAGCTCGAAGAGAAGTAGACGGGTCTACCGCTCGCGGTACACGATGCGGCCGCGCGTCAGGTCGTAGGGCGAGAGCTCGACCTTGATGCGGTCGCCCGGGTTGATCCTGATGCGGTAACGGCGCATGCGGCCGGAGGTGTAACCGAGGGTCTCGTGGCCGTTGTCGAGGGCGATGCGGTGCATGCCGCTCTTGAACGACTCCATGACCTCGCCTTCGAGCTCGATCTTTTCCTCTTTGTTGGCCATGTGCCTTTCCACGGTAGCCGATGAGTTCGGCCTGCGCGGGGCGTCTTTACTCCGATGAGAGTCGATCTCGGGACCGTGGACGCGCTCGCGCGACTTCGCCTGGCGGGAAAACGGCTCGGATTCGAGGTTCGGCCGATCCCGACGGAGGATCTCCTCGAGCTGCTCGATCTCCTCGGGCTAGTCGAGGTGTTCTGGCAGACCGAAGAGCGGAAAGAGCCGAGCGGTGTCGAGGAAGAAGGTGAGCTCGGCGATGCGCCCGCCTGACGTCTCGAGCACCTGCAGCGCCCACGGCGCGTAGCCGCCTTCCGGATCGATCTTGTACTGGCCGAACGCGGGCGATCCGTTCGCCGTCCGGACGGGAATGACGCGCGAGCCCTTGCACTCGATGCCGGGCCCGAACCACCACGTGAAGATGTCCTCGCGTCCGGCGATCCACATGTCGAACGGCGGCATCGACTGGATCGCGTCCTCGCGCAGGAGATCGGTGAGCTTGTCGATGTCGTACGCCTCGAACGCCGCGACGTAGCGCTCGAGCAGCTCTGCGTCGACGTCGGGCGTGTCGACGGGCTGCACGTTCGCGGAAGAGAGCGTCGCGCGTGCGCGCTGGAGCGCGCTGTTCACCGAGGCAACCGACGTGTCGAGCAGCTCGGCGGCCTCCGACGACTGCCACTTGAGGACTTCGCAGAGGATGAGGACCGCGCGCTGGCGCGGCGGAAGATGCTGGAGCGCGGCGACGAACGCGAGCCGGATCGTCTCGTGCTCGACCGCGGCGTCCGCGGGATCCGGCATCGGTTCGATCCACGTGATCTCCGTCGGGATGTTGAGGTTCTCGAGGAGCGGCTCCTGCGCCGGGCCGAGATCCATCGGGCGCGCGCGGCGCTTGCCGGCTTTGATCATGTCGAGGCAGACGTTCGTCGCGATGCGGTAGAGCCACGAGCGGAGGGCCGCGCGGCCTTCGAAGCGCTCGATGTTCCGCCATGCGCGGACGAGCGTGTCCTGCACCGCGTCCTCGGCATCGAACGGCGAGCCGAGCATGCGGTAGCAGTACGCGGTGAGCTCGGAGCGATGCTGCTCCAGCTCCGCGAATGGGGGCGCGACTCCTGCCTGCGACTCCACGATGCTCATCCTAGAGACGGACTGCGCCTCTAGGCGAAACTCATCGGTAGGCGCCGAGAAACACGAGCACCTGGGCGCCCTGCGGCGCGCCGCTGCCCGGGAGCGGCGACTGCTGGACGATCTTGCCGGCCTGGCTGCGCGGGCTCGCGATCTTCACGTAGAGCATGCGCAGGTGCGCGCCGTTGATCTGCGCAAGCGCCTGCTGAAGCGTCATGCCGACGACGTTCGGCATCTGCTCGGCAGTCGGGTTTTGTCCGCTCGAGATGTTGATCTGGAGGTGCGAGCGATACGGCACGGTCGTGCCCTGGGGCTTCGCCTGCGCCTCGACCGTGCCGAGCGGGTCGCTGCTGGAGACGAAGACGAGGCTCGGGAGGATGCCCGCCTGTGTGAGAGCCTGCACGGCGGCCGGCTCGTTCTGGCTGGAGACGTCGGGCACGGTGGCGGTCTGCGGTTGCGACGTCGATGCGGTGGTCGTGGCGGTCGTCGCCGTCGTCTGGCCCGCGCCGGGGGCCTTGACGACCGAGAGCGTGACGAGGCCGTTCTTCGCGAGCTTCTTCCCCGGCTTCGGCGCCTGGTCGACGACGGTTCCCGCGGGCTTCCCCGGCATCGTCACGGACGTCGTCGCCGCGCGCAGTCCGAGGCCGGTGAGGCTCGAGCGCGCGCTCGCGACCGGTTGCCCGACGAGGTTCGGCACGGCGATCGTCGTCACGCCGGTCGAGACGACGAGCGTCACCGGCGTGTTCGCGTTCAATGCGGACGCCTGCGCCGGCCGCTGCGAGATGACGGTGCCGGTCGGCTGGGACGACGGGTGTTGCACGACGGTGGCCGACACGTGCATGCGCTGCAGGCGCGCGACGGCGGCCTGCTGCGCCTGCTGGTCGGGAAAGTACAGGCACAGCTGTTCGTGGTGGTCCACCGCGACGGCGTCGACGGCCTCCACGATTTCCATGCTGAGGTTCC
>DASYFU010000411.1:0-1909 GCA_036498225.1 Gaiellaceae bacterium
CTCGTCGACCTCGGAGTCATCCGCTCGGTCGATGTCGAGAACGGACACGTCCACGTGGAGCTCACGCCGACGTTCCTCGGCTGCCCCGCGCTCGAGGCGATGACGCGCGCACTCGAGGAGACGGTGCGCGGGCTCGGCGGCGATCCCGACGTCGAGGTCGTGAACGACGACTCGTGGGGCACCGACAAGATCACTGCAGAAGGCCGCGAGAAGCTGCGCGCCGCCGGCTTCGCCCCGCCGGCGCCGCGGCTCGTGCAGCTCCAGCCGCAGGTGCACAAGTGCCCGTACTGCGGCTCGACGGACACGACGCTCGAGAACCTCTTCGGCCCGACGCCGTGCCGGTCGCTCCGCTACTGCAACGGCTGCCGTCAACCGTTCGAGCAGTTCAAGACGATCTAGGCGATCTGTTTCAGGCCGGTGCCGTCGGCGCCGACGACCCAGATTCCGCCGCCCCGCACCATGAACGTGAGCCTCGAGCCGTCGGGCGACCACTGCGGGCGGTCCCAGCTGTCGTTGCTCACCCAGACGAGCGACCCGCTCACCACGGTCTCGTGGCCCTGCAGGTCGACGGTCGCCAGCGCGTCTGTCTGGTGCCCGTATTGGCCGAACGCGATCCGCGTCGACGTCGGCGACCACGAGAACGACGACAGCCCGCTCAGCTTCGGCACCAGCACGCTCGGTGCACCGCCGCTCGTGCTCAAGAGCTCCAGCCTCGGCGTCGGGCGCGGCACGATGAATGCCACCCACTTCCCGTCCGGTGACCACTGGGGCCACAGGGCGTTGCTCGGCACGGACGAAGCGCCGATCAAGCCGCTCCGGGCGAGGGGGACGGCGCGACCGCCGCGCACGCTCTGGGCCATCAGCACCGGCTTCCCTTTCGACGCACCGTTGTAGTCCCAGGGCGCGCGCGTGAAGACGAGCAGCGTGCCGTCGGGCGAAAAGCCGTCGATCGAGTCGGTCGTCTTCTTCGGGCGCGCGACGACGAACGGCCTGCCTCCCGCGCGAACGCCGACGAGCGCGACCGAGTCGGGGCTGTGCCCGCAGGCGCAGCCGTCGTCGAAGGCGATCGTCTCGCGGTTCGGCGAGAGCGTGAACCACGGCGTGTTGAAGCCTGGCGAGAGAGCAAGCGGCGTCACCTTTCCACCTCCCGCACCCACGGCGTAGAGCTGAAAGTTCGAGACGAACACGATGCGGCTGCCCGCGGCACCGAGGACGGGCTCGCAGCACGTATCGGACTTGTAGACGACGTGCCTCCCGCTCCCGTCGGCGTACGCGACGACGAGTTCGCCGCGCGCACTGCTGCTGCCGAGGTTCGCGTACGCGACGCGTGTCCCGTCGGACGTCCACGTCGGATTCGCCGGCTGAAGCGCCAGAGCGACGGCGACCGCTGCCAACACGAGCATGCGGCGAGACTAGCGCCGCCGCGACGGCGTTGTGAACGACGGGCGGGCGCCGCCGACCCGCCCGTCCGGCGCTACTTGCCGACCGTGAGAATCGGCGCGTTCAGCACGATGTGCGGATCGCTCAGCGTGAGCTTGCCGCTCTTCACGAGCGCCTTGATCTGGTCGTCCTTCACGAGCAGGATCGGCTTCACGCCCGCCTTCCACGTGACGAACAGCTCGTCCCAGAGCGGGTTGTAGTCCGGCTTGCCGGGCTCCGAGCCGAACACCGTGATCTGGCCGGCGGCGGCTCGGCCCTTGACGAAGTACTGCGGCGGCGCGCCCGGAGCCTTCGCGAGCGCGGCCGAGAAGTTGACGTGCAACGCGGCCGCCTGCGACTTGCTCGAGACGTCGGTGATCAGGTACGCGTCCTTGTGTCCGTCGTAGTACCCCTCGAAGGTCGCCTGCTTCGTTTGCGTCGTCGGCCCAACGAGCAACGGCCCGCGCGTGCTCGCATATGCGGCGACGGC
>DASYFU010000412.1:0-11175 GCA_036498225.1 Gaiellaceae bacterium
GTCGGTGACACCCGCGTCTCCGAAGGTGGCCATCTCCGCGAGGATGGCGATCGAGGCGTCGAGCAGCGGCAGCGCGAGGGCGGCACCGCTCCCTTCGCCGAGCCTCAGGCCGAGGTCGAGCAGCGGCTCGAGCCCGAGCGCGTCGAGCACGAGCGCATGTCCGGGCTCCGGAGAGCGATGCGACGCGATCAGCACGTCGACCGCCGAGGGCGATATGCGCACCGCCGCGAGCGCGGCCGCGCCGGTGATGAAGCCGTCGAGCAGCACCGCGACGCGGTTGCGCTCGCAGCCGAGAATGACGCCCGCGAGGAACGCGATCTCGAAGCCGCCGAGCGCGGTAAGCGGATCGCGGGCTTCGTTGACGGCGAGCGCCCGGCGGACCACATCGACCTTGCGGGCGACGCCGTCGTCGTCGAGGCCCGTGCCGCGTCCGCACACGAGCGCGGGATCGACACCGAGCAGGGCCGCCGTGAGCGCACTGGCCGACGTGGTGTTCGCGATCCCCATCTCGCCGAGGCCGACGACGTCGACGTCGAGCTCGTCGGCGAGCGCGGAGCCGGCTTCGAGCTCCCGCTGCGCCTCCCCCGGCGTCATGGCCGGACCTTCAGCCATGTTGCGCGTTCCGGCGCCGACGCCGCGATCCTCGATCAGAAGCCGCGCTCCGGCTCGTCGCGCGAGCACGTTGATCGCGGCGCCGCCGGCGGCGAAGTTCGCGACCATCTGCGCAGTCACTTCCTGCGGATAGGCGGAGACACCCTCGGCTGCGACGCCGTGGTCGCCGGCGGCGACGACGATTGCGGCCTCGAGCTTCGCTGGCACGAAGCCGCGGATCTCCGCGAGCCGACAACCGAGATCTTCGAGACGACCGAGGCTCCCACGCGGCTTCGTCTTCGCGTCGTACGCGAGCCGTGCGTCGTCGTACGCGCTCATGCGAGCCGTAGTGGACGTCCGGCGACCACGAAGTACGCCTCGTCGGCCGCATCGACCCACGCTGCGTTGACCCGCCCGAGCGTGTCGCGATAGTCGCGCGCGAGCGCGTTGTCGGGAACGATCCCGAGCCCGACCTCGTTCGTCACCGCGACCGTCAGGCCATCCCGCGGCCCGGGAACCGCACCGTCGCCGCCGTTCGCGATCCAGAGGGAGAGGCAGTCGACGATGACGGTGTCGGTGTCAGACACCGAGGCGAGCGCACGCTCGAGCGCGACGGGCTCCTCGATCGTGGTCCAGTGCGGCGGACGCTCGGCCCGGTGGAGTGCGATGCGCTCCGCCATCTCCTCGTCTCCGGCCTCCCCCGTTGCGATGAACGTGACGGGAGCGCCTTCCACCTTGGCGCGCTCGACGGCGAGCGTCGACTTGCCGCTGCGCGCGCCGCCGACGTACACGACGAGCGTCACCGGCGCCGCGGCAGGACGAACGTCCCGCCCTCGTCGGAGACGATTCGCACCGTTGCGCCGTAGTACGCGGAGAGGTTCGCGGCCGACAGCACCTCGTCGGGCTCGCCCTCGGCGACGATCGCGCCCCGGTCGAGGAGGACGAGCCGGTCGGCGTACTGGCCGGCGAGCGTCAGGTCGTGCATGGTCGAGACGACGGTGAGCCCGTCGCCGCGGAGCGAATCGACGAGCTCGAGCACCTGCTGCTGGCGACCGAGGTCGAGGGACGTCGTCGGCTCGTCCAGCAGGAGGACGGGCGCCTCCTGCGCGAGCGCGCGGGCGAGCACGGCGCGCTGCAGCTCCCCGCCGGAGAGCGATCCGAGCCCACGCTCGGCGAACGGAAGCAGGTCGAGACGCTCGAGCGCGCGCGCCGCCGCCTGACGGTCGCGGCGGCCCTCGCTCGCGAGGTAGCCGAGATGCGGCGTGCGGCCGAGCAACGCGTACTCCGCAACCGTGAGCTCGGGCGGCGTCACAGGGTTCTGCGGGACGAACGCGATCAGACGCGCGAGCTCGCGCCGTCCCAGCTCCCGCACGTCGCGGCCGTCGAGCAGCGCCTCCCCGTCGAACGGCAAGAGGCCGCACAGTGCGCGTAGCACGCTCGTCTTGCCGGCACCGTTCGGGCCGATCAGCATCAACCACTCCTCGGCCGCGACCTCGAGCGAGACGTCGCGGACGGCCTCCACGCCGTCGAAGCGGACCGTGAGCGAGCGGAGCTCGATCAACGCATCGACCTCGACGTGCGCAGGACGACGGCGAAGAACGGCGCGCCGAAGAACGCGGTGACGACGCCGATCGGCAGCTCGGCCGGCGAGATGACCGTCCGCGCAAGAACGTCGGCGAGCACGAGGAAGCCCGCGCCGACGACGAGCGAGAGCGGAACGACGGCGCGGTAGCTCGTCGAGACGAGTAGGCGGATCGTGTGCGGGACGATGATCCCGACGAACGCGATCAGGCCGCTGACGGCGACCGCGGCTGCCGTGCCGGCGGTCGCGGCGATCACGATCAGGAGCCGAAGCCGGGGAACGTTGATCCCGAGGCTCGTCGCCTCTTCGTCGCCGACGCTGAGCACGTCCAGCACGCGGCGGTGGAGGAGGATCGCGGCCGAGCTCAGTGCGACGTAGGGAGCGGCGACCGCGACCTGCCGCCAGCTTGCGGTCGAGAACCCGCCGAGCAGCCACGAATAGACGTCGCGCAACGTGTTCGTGTGCTGCTGCTGCACGAAGGTCTGGATCGCCGTGAAGAAGAGCGTCACGGTCAAGCCTGCGAGCACGAGCGCGCCGGCTGTGCGCACGCCTCCGGCCGAACGCCCGAGGACATATGCGGCCGCGACGGCCGCGAGACCGCCGACGAACGCGGCGAGAGGGAGCAACTCACCCGTCGTGCCTACGTGCCCGTACGTGATCGCGAGCGTTGCTCCGAGCCCGGACCCGGCCGCGACGCCGAGCAGATACGGATCGGCGAGCGGATTGTGGAAGACGCCCTGATAGGAGGAGCCGGCGATCGCGAGCATGCCGCCGACGATCGCCGCGAGCACGACGCGCGGCGCGCGGATCTGCCACAGCACCGCCTCGTCGAGGCTGCTGAGCGGCGAGTGCACGTGCAGGAACGGGACGTGCGAGAGCGCCGACTCGAGGATCCCCGTCACGCCGATCCCGACCGGCCCGACGCCGAGACCGACGAGGAGCGATCCCACGAGGAACGCGCCGGCGAGCAGCCGCCATGGGCGCGAGACCCCTCGCGCCCGGACGGTTACCTCGGCAGTGTCGAGGGTGGCCATTACTTCTTCCGCGCCACCGCTGCGATCGCCCGGGCGAAGTCGACGATGCGCGGTCCCCAGCGCGATGCAACGCTGTCGTTCACCGCGATCACGCGATGGTGCTTCACGGCGGAGATGCCGCTCCATCCCGGCCGCGCGGCGACCGAGGCAGCGGTCTGCGCGCAGCAGACGGAGTCGGCAAGCACGACGATGTCGGGGCTCGAGGCGACGATGTACTCGGCGGAGAGCTGCGGATAGCCGGAGTGCGTCGTGTCGGCGGCGTCGGCGATGTTCTTGAAGCCGAAGAGCTTGTAGATCCGGCCGATGAACGTGCTCGATGTCGCGGAGTAGTACGTGGGATCGAGCTCGTGGTAGACGGTCTGGTGCCGCTGCGCCTTCGGGACGCTGCGCAGGATCTTCGTCATCGCCTTCTCCATCCCGGAGACGACCTTCGTCGCCTGCGGGACGTTTCCGGTCGCGCTGCCGAGCTGTCGGATCTCGTCGTAGGCCTGCGCGAGGTTGTCGGCGGCCGGCTCGAGCAGGACCGTGATGCCGATCTTCTGGAGCGACGCGACGACGTTGTCGATGTCGTTCGAGACGACGACGAGATCGGGCTTGTAGCCGGCGATCGCTTCGACGTTCGGCGTGTATCCGGAGAGCGACGTGCTCGGGACGCCTTTCGGGTAGTCCGAGTCGTTGTCGACGGCGATCACCTGCGACCCGGCGCCGACGGCGAAGAGATCTTCGGTGCCGGTCGGCGAGAGCGAGATGATGCGCGTCGGACGGGTCTTCACGACGACGTCGCCGTTGGCGGCGTGGATCGTGACCGGGAATGCCGATGCGTGCCGCGTGGCGGCAGCCGACGGCGCGAGAATCGCAGCGAGGGCCGCGAACAAAACGAGGGAACGGCGAAGCACGAATCCTCCCTTCCGCGAGGGGTTCGATTTGGCGGCGGGCAGCAGGTCTTCTGACTCGGGGCTCCCTCCCCCACCGTCTTCCCAGGCCCGAGGGCCCAGTGACGTCGTGGTGGGTGAGCGTCTCCCCTTACAGCGGCGGGACCGTCCCGGTCTTGCACCGGAGTTCCCTTACCGCTCGCCGGTTTGTGGAGCGCGACTCTAGCATGGGCCGGAGTGGACGCTGTCGCGCTCGATCTCGACGCCGTGCTCGCGGACACGCGGCCCCTGTGGAACGACTGGCTCGAGGACGCGTCGCGGCGCGCGCGCGTGGAGCTGGACGTGCCGGAGGACAGAGCGGAGGCGGCAGTGCTCCTCGACGAACAGCTCGGCGACTGGCGTCCGCTCCTGGAGCGGTTCGCCGCCGACCGCGGGCCGCTGCATTTCCGGCCGCGCGCGGAGACGAGTGCGGCGCTGCGCCGGCTCGACGGCGCAGGCATACGCATCGGCGTCTTCACCGACGCGCCGCGGGAGCTGGCCGACATCGCGCTCGCGCACGCGGGCGCGGCGCGGCGGGTGGCCGTCGTCGGCCCGCTGGACGACGTCTTGCGCGAGCTCGGCGACGGCGTCGTCGTCGTCCGTTCGCGGGAAGCCCTCGCGGGACTAGGATGACTCGCGTGGAGAGCGAGCTTTCCGACCGCCGCTTCGACATCCTGCTCGAGCGCCTCGACCGCATCGGCGACGAGCTCGCGAAGGTGAGCAAGCGCCTCGACAACGACGAGCACTTCCTGCGCATCACGCGCGAGCTCGCGACGCTGAACGAGTCGCTCCAGGCTCTCGCCTACGCGGCCTTGGGCCAGCAGGCGCCCAGCGTGCGCCGCCGCCGCACCGGTTAACGCACGGACCAGATGTCGAGCACGCCGGTCGTGGCGTGGTCGTTCGCGTTCCCTTCCGGGAGCACGACGTGGCCGGCGACGACGATCGGACTGTTCCAGTGGCCGCCGCCACAGGGAAGCGTCGCGACGAGGGCGCCCGAGCCGGGCTTGTAGACGTTCAGCCCGCCGCCCGGGTTGTAGACCCAGAGGAGCCCGCCGGCGACGATCGGGCTCGTGCCGCCGGTGCCGTGCTGCCACGCCTGCGTCAGCTGCCCGGAGCGGTAGCGCCACGCCGCGGTGCCGCCGTTGTCGGTCGCGAAGACCCACGTCGTCGACCCCGCGTGCCACACGGCCGGCGCGGTGAAGAGATCTGTCCCGGACGGCGTCGAGACCGTCTGCAGCTCGCCACCCTGGTGCGGCGACGTGCCGCGCATGCTCGCGACGGAGAGGACGCGGATCTTCCCGTCCTTCCCGCCCTGCGCGATGTGCCCCGCGTCGAGGACGAACGGCGAGGTCGATCCCAGATCGGTATCTGAGGCGTTGAGCTGATCCGTGTCGGACGGCGTGTAGTTGCCGAGGAGCGTGGTCGCGTCCGGTGAGAGTCGCAGGACGGCGTCGCCCCAGTTCGTCGCCCCGTTCCACGGCGCATTGCCGGTCGCCACGAGCAGGTCGCCGGTGGATGGATCGACGACCGCCCCGGAGCGCCCCCAGATGGCGGAGTCGCTCGCACCGCACGTGCTCGGCACGATGAGGCCGACGCGATCCGAGCACAACGAGTTCCAGACGTGCAGCAGCCGGCCGCTCGCGCTGTCGATGACGGCGACATGCCCCTGATAGGGGGGCGCGTCGCCGATGTAGCCGCCGGTGACGGCGATCACGTGCCCGGCTGCGTAGTTGAGCGAGCCCGCGATCTTCTCCCGCGAGGGAAGTTGTGTGATCGACACGCTCCAGACTGCGTGACCGTTCGCGGTCGCGAGCTTGTAGATCCGGCCGCCCGGCGATGCGGCGTAGATCCATTTCTCCGACGGGTCGGCAACCGGCGTCGCGGTCGTGATCTGCGCGCTCCCCGCCCATGAGGCGTAGCCCGGAGGCGTGAACCGCCACTTGACCGCTCCGGTCGAGGCGTTGATCGCCTCCGTCTTTCCGTACGTCGTCGTGACGAAGAGGACGCCCTTGAGATAGATCGCCGACGAGTCGACGGTGCCGTCGAGCGTCACCTTGCGCAGCGACAGGGATTTCACGTTCGCCGCGGTGATGCCCGTCGCGTACGGATTGACGCCGGTACGGGACGCGGACCAGTCGAACGTCAGCCAGTCGTGGCTCACGGTTGTCCGAGCGGTCCCCCCGATCAGGAGCGATGCAAGAGCAGTTAGCGCCGCAAGAGCACGCGTCGGAGCTCGTCCTCCTTGCCCGGTTCCAGAATCGCCAGGACCTGGTCTCCGGCCTCGAGCTGGGTCGCGCCGACCGCGATCTCCGCACGGCCCGACCGCATGACCGAGATCAGGCGGGCCCCGTCCGGCAGCTCGAGATTCTCGACGCGCTTGCCCGCCGAGGGCGAGTTGCGGTCGATCTGCACCTCGACGATCTCGAGGTTCTCCTTGCGTAGCTCGAGCAGGTGGATGAGGTCGTGCTCCGGCACCTCGTGCTCGACGAGAGCCATGATGCTCGAGGTCGCGCAGACTGTCGGCGAAATCCCGAGCAGGTCGAAGTGCGCCTGGTTCCGAGGATCGTTCACACGGGCTATGACCTGCTCGACGCCGTACTTCTCACGCGCGAGCTGCGCGATGACGAGGTTGTCCTCGTCGTCGCCCGTGAGCGCGAGGACGATGTCGGGCGGCCGCGCGATGCCTGCGCGCTCGAGCACGTGCAGCTCGGTCGCGTCGCCACGGTGAACCTGGTGCTCGAACTCGTCCTCGAGGCGCTCGAAGCGGTCGCGCTCCTGTTCGATCAGCGTCACCTCGTTTCCGAGGCGGATCAGGGAGCGAGCGACGTTGGCGCCGACCTTGCCACCGCCTGCGACGACGGCGTACATCAGAGGCTCACCCGGGCGACGTTCGTCGGTGCGCAGCTGCGCACCGCGTCCATCAGCGTGTCGATCGCCGTCTTCGTCGGGCACACGGTCCGGAGCCCGCGCGCGCTGTAGAAGTCGGCGCGCGCCGGGTCGAGCACGCGCGCAACGACGCAGCCGATGTCGAACCGCTTCTGGGCGACTTGAGCGATGACGATGTTCGTGTTGTCGCCGTCGGTCGCGGCCACCACCGCATCGGCGTCTTCGATCCCTGCCTCCCGGAGGAGGGTGACGTCCATGCCATGGCCGACGATGAATGCACCCGGCCAGTGCTCGCCGAGACGCGCGAGGGCGTCCTCGTTCTCGTCCACGACGGTGACGTCCCAGCCCTCCCGCTGGAGCTGGAGGGCGATCGACGACCCGACGCGGCCGCAGCCGATGATCAATGCGTTCATCCGGGTTGCAGCGTAGCGCCGGAGGGCTCCTCGAGCGATCCCTGCGGGAAGGCGACGATGAGCACCTCGGCCGGAGCCTTGCGCAGCACGTAATCGACCGTCGGCGAGAAGAAGCGCGACTGCCGGCGCCAGCGGGGCGACGATCCGAGGACGATGAGGTCGACGCCGTCCTGCTCGGCCGCCTCGACGATCGCCTCGCCGATCGAGCGCGCGCGCACGGTCTTGCCCACGACGGGCACCTGGTGGTCGGCGCCGAGCGCGGCCGCCTCGGCGAGGGACGCAGCCGCCCGTTCCTCGGCGTCGTACATCGGCGAGTCGAGCGGCTGGTCGAGCGGGACGCGGATGACATAGAGCGCCTCGACGGCGGCGCCGCGCTCCTGCGCGAGCTTGACCGCCGTCGCCACCATCTCCTCGCCGATCTCGCCGAGCTTCATCGGCACGAGGATCTTCGAGAACTGGGCCTGCGGCGGCAGGACCTGCTCGTTGCTCGCCTTGACATGCTCGAGCAACCCGGCGCCGCTCGTGCGCCGGACGAGCAGGTAGACGACGACGCCGCCGAGCAGCCACGCGGAGCCGCCGTAGCGTGCACCGACGTGCGTGACCATCGCCGCGACGAACACGGCAGCGGTCGCGAGCGCTCCGATCACCGACGGGAGCGGTACGACCGCACCGCGGACGCGTATGCCGAGCGGGACGCGGAACGGCCGCCGCAGATCCGGCTTCGTCATCCGGAGCCGGATCACGGCGAGCTGCGCGGCGGTGAACGCGAGCAGGACGCCGAAGCTGAAGAGGCTCGCGAGGAACGTCACCTCATGCGCGACGAACGACGTTCCGATCAGGATCCCGATCGAGATCCCCGTGGCCGCGATCACCGACGCCGGCGACACGAGCGTACGGCGGTTGAGCCGGCCGAACGTCCGCGGAAGCTGGCCGTGCTCCCCGAGCGAGTACGCGAGCCGCCCGAAGCCGGATACCGACGTCGTCGCGGCGGAGAGCAGGATGAGCGCGCCGGTCAGTCCGACGTAGACGCGGAGGACGTTGCCGAACCAGTGCGCGACGTGCTGCTGGAGCGCCGAGACGACGCCCATGATCGGCGCGCGCAGCCAGTCGGTGCCGAGCGCGGTCGTCCCGTGCGACGCAGGGAACGCGGACAGCGCGACGAGCGCGATCAGGACGTAGAGGACGACGACGACGCCGATCGCGCTGAAGAGGCTGCGCGGCAGGTCGCGTCCGGGGCTGCGCGCCTCCTCCGCGTAGTTGGCGACCGTCTCGAGCCCGGTGTATGCGAGCGTCGCGAGCGGGAGGGCGAACGCAATCTGATGCCACGACGGCGACGTTCCCAGCGACGTTCCGTGTGCGAGCGCGCGGCCGGAGAAGAGGATCGCGAAGCCGAGCACGATGAGCATGAGCTGCGTGACGAGATCGACGAGCGGGACGACGATCCCCCACGTGTAGAGGCTCGTCCGCCGGACGAGCCGCACGAGCCCGATCGCCGCGACGACGACGACGCCGGTGATGACGTCGCCCGGGTGGCGCGCGATCGCGTGGATGCCCAGCGCGAGCCCGAGGTAGTGGCCGAAGAAGAGCGCCGAGAGCGCGATGACGATCAGGTAGTCGAGGAAGAGCACCCAGCCGGTCAGGAAGCCGGCGAAGTCGTTGAAGGCAACGCGTACGAACGTCGCGGCGCCGCCGGTCTCGCGGATGGACGCCGTCCCCTCCGCGTACGAGAGCGCGACGATGATGAACAGGAGGCCGACGACGCCGAGCACGGCCGGCGTGAGACCGAGGGCATGGAGCGCGATGATCCCGAGCGCGAAGTAGATCGAGGAGGCGATCTCCCCGTACGCAAGGGAGGCGAGCGTCGGCGCATCGAGCGCGCGTTGCAGGCGGGGAAGCTTGCGGGCCATGCCCGCAGGAGACTAACGACGGAACAGGAGGTAGATGCGACCCACGCCGACCGCGACGAAGAGGACGCCGACGAGCACGCCGATGAAGCTGCCCGTTCGAACGGCGATCGCGATGCCGAGGCCGATCGACACTGCGCCGAAAACGAGAATGCCGCGGCGATAGATCCCCATCATGCGGCTGCCCTCCCCGCCGTGACCATCACCCGGCACGGCGCGTGCTTGAGCACGTAGTCGACGGTGTCGCCGAAGATCTGCTTGCGGCCGACGGAGAGGCGCACCCGACGCGGCCCGGCCATGACGATGATCTCCGACTGGCGGCGCTTCGCCTCGTCTACAACTGCCCGGCCAGGGTTCCGCGCGCGCACGAGGCGCGGAATGACCCGGACGCCGTACGACTCGCCGATCGCGCGCGCCTCGTCGAGCTGGCTGTTCGCCTCCTCCATCTGCACCGGAAGGTCCGCGTCGAGCGGGAGCTCGAGCGGCACCTCGACGATGCTGAGGGCGACGATCGTCGCGCGGCGTTCCGTTGCAAGGCGGCAGGCGATGTCCATCGCTTCGTCCGAGGCGTAACCGGAGGCGATCGGCACGAGGATGGTGCGGTACTCGAGCGCGGCCGCCGGCCCGATGACGACCGGCGCGCGCACCGTGTGCGTCAGCGAGATGCCGAGCCGGCGTCGGTAGAGAACGTAGACGGCGAAACCGAAGACGAGCCAGCCCATCCCGGCATAGCGCGTACTCGGGTACTGCACGACGACGTCGAGCCACGAGAGCCCTGTTCCGATGCCGCCGATGAGCGCGAACAGCGGCCAGTCGACGCCGCGCCACGAGAAGTTCGGCCGCGCGCGGAACGCAAGCTCCTCGCCCTTCCCCTTGCGGCGGAGCTGGATGACCGCCGCGTGCGCGACGGTGAACGAGAGCATCGCGCCGAACGAGTACATCGTGCTGAGGAAGGTCGTCTTGCCCGGCAGCAGGACGACGATCGACACGAACCCGGCGAAGACGATGAGCGAGAGCCACGGCGTCTTGAACTTCGGGTGCAGCCGGCGGAACGCCGCCGGCAACTGCCGGTATCCCGCCATCGCGTACGTGATGCGCGACGCGCCGATCACTCCCGCGTTCGTCGCGATGAAGAGGATGGTCGCCGCCAGGAGACCGACGTAGACCTTCAGCACCGAGAGCAGCGTGCCATTGATCCCGAGGTGCTCGACGAGGCCGAGCACCGGATCGTTCGCGAAGCCGCCCTTGTCCGGACCGAGCCCGAGCACCGTCTGGTAATGGCCGTTGACGAGATGCACCGGCATCGCAGACAGCGCGATGAGCGGAAGCGTGAAGTAGATGGCGAAGACCGCGATCGCGACCATCGAGATCGAGCGCGGGATGCTGCGCACCGGGTCGCGCGCTTCCTCCGAGAGGTTGGAGACGGTCTCGATCCCCGTGTAGGCGATCATCCCGACCGGGATCGCAAGGAGGAAGTTCGACCATGTCGGCGCGACGCCGAAATGGACGTTGTGAATCAGCTTGTGCGGGCTGAGCACGAGGATGAAGCCGAGCATCACGAGCAGGAGCTGCGTGGCGAAGTCGATGCCGGCGAGCGCGACGTTGATGCGCGCGGACTCCTGGATGCCGATGACGTTCAGCCCGACGAGAATCACGATGACGATCGCGCCGACGATGATGTCCCACGGGTTCTGCTTCATCGGCGCCCAGAAGATCGAGAGGTAGTGCGGGACGAAGAACGCCGACGTCGCGACCGTCACCACGTACACGAGCAGCTGCGACCAGGCCGCACCGAAGCTGACGATCTCGTTGTAGGCGTGCCGCGCGAAGCTCGACGAGCCGCCGGCCTCCGGG
>DASYFU010000413.1:0-8561 GCA_036498225.1 Gaiellaceae bacterium
CAGGCGCTCTGGAGGCCGCGCCGGAAGATCCAGTCCCAGCCGGTCGCGATCCGGTACAGCGTCGTGAACCACGGCGGCACGAGCAGATCCGTGAGCCAGCCGCCGGCGCCTCCACCGGGAAGCGCGTCGCCGTCGAGGAGGACGATGCCCGAGACGGAGCCGGGCGCCTGCGTCGCGACCGAGACGGCAACCGCCGCGCCGAGCGAGTGGCCGACGAGCAGCGGCCGACGGATGCTGAGCCGCGTGTCGAATGCGCGCACGAGCTCCGTCCAGTGCGCCAGCGTGAACGGCCCGCGTCGCTGCGAGTAGCCGAACGGCGGGAGATCGAGCGCGTAGACCCGATGCGTTCGCCCGAGGATCGGGCCGGCTTCGTGCCAGACCCATGACGGCTCGATGAATCCGCCGAGGAGGACGATCGGACTGCCGTGCGACCCCCAGCGGCGATACGCGAGCTGCGTCCCGTCGGCGCGCACGTACGGCCCGGCGTAGAGCTTCGTCGCGGCGACGTCCCGGCCTCGCGTAACGGCGTTGTATGCGAGCGATGCGATGGTGAGTCCGACGACGAGCGCGGCGATCGCGATGCCGATGCGTCTGAGCCAGCGCTTCAATGGACCGGCGGCGGCGAGCCTTCGAGGCTCGCGGCGAGCGCCGGATCCCAGCTGCACACCATGCACGCATGCTGCGTGACCGAATGGCAGAACGCTTCCGCATCGGCCCCCGCAGCGACGTCGTCCATGTCGAGGATGTACTCGCCGAGCGTCTGATCCCAACGGGCCTCATCCGGTGAGAGCTTCGCGCTCGCGAAGCCTTCCGGCGCCGGATAGGCGTAGCCGTAGAACGCGGCCTTGTCGTAGCGGTGGTCGCCCGGCCACCAGCCGAGCTCGATCTGCTGCGCGTCGCCTGCGTTGCGCCAGATGAAGTCGCCCGACGGCGGATCGGCCGTCCTGCCCGAGAAGAGCGAGATCGCGAGGTCGAAGCTGCCCCACCACATGTTCACCGGCGTCGACCGCCCGCGGTACGGCGCGCGCGCCGCCGCGAGCACGAGCGCCGCGCGGGTCGCGTCGGCGAAGTACGCCGTGACGGCGGCCGCATCGTACGCGGCGTGCTCGGTGTCCTCGTCGAGCGGCACCGTCCACGGCACCTCCTGCGGCGTCATCGAGATCTCCACCGTGCCGGCGAGCTCGCGAACCGCCGAGAGCACGTCCCGCGTCACATCGGCGACCGCGCGGTTCGGCGTCAGCGGGACGCGCTGCCCGCGGCCGTCGCTGTGCTCGAGGGCGACCTCGTGGCGATGGAGGTCGAGCGCGACGACGAACGCGCCCGACCCGTTCGGCGCGGGCAGCGGGAGCGTCTCCATCCCGCGCCCGGTCAGCCGGAGCGCGGAGTGCTGGAGCTGCGGCTCCGGCGGCGCGAGCTTCGTCGCCAGCTTTCCGAGGACCTGGGAGTGCGCGTGCAGCGTGTCGCAGGTCGGCTGCCAGTCGGCGTAGTTCACGGGCATACGCTACGCGCGTGGCCACCCTCGCCGTCGACCAGGGGACGACCGGGACGACGTGCCTCGTCGTCGGCGACGATCTGGCGATCCTCGGCCGCGGCTACGCCGAGGTGCCGCAGCACTTCCCGCGTCCGGGGTGGGTCGAGCACGACCCCGAGGAGGTCTGGCAGAGCGTGCTGGCATCGGCGGCGCAGGCGATCGCGGCCGCCGGGGAGGAGCCGGCCACGCTGTCGATCACGAACCAGCGCGAGACGACCGTGCTGTGGGAGCGGGCCTCGGGCCGCCCGGTGCACGACGCGATCGTGTGGCAGGACCGCCGCACGGCCGAGCGGTGCGCGGAGCTGCCGGCCGATCTCATCCGCGAGCGAACGGGGCTCGTTCCCGATCCGTATTTCTCGGCGACGAAGCTCGAGTGGCTCTTGCGCGATCGCGATCCGCACGGGCTCGCGTTCGGCACCGTCGACGCGTGGCTCGTGTGGAAGCTGACGGGCGGCCGCGTGCACGCGACCGACGAGACGAACGCGTCGCGCACGCTGCTCTGCTCGCTCGAGACGCTCGACTGGGACGACGAGCTGCTCGTGCTCTTCGGCGTCCCGCGCGAGCTGCTCCCGGAGATCAGGCCGTCGGGCGCGTCGTTCGGCATGGCCGAGCTGCTCGGCCTAACGCTCCCAATTCGCGGCATTGCCGGCGACCAGCAGGCCGCGCTCTTCGCGGCCGGCGGCGCGAAGGCGACCTTCGGCACCGGCTCGTTCGTGCTCGTCGAGACCGACGAGCCCGCGCCGACCGGCCTGCTCCGCACCGCCGCGGCGCGGCTCGACGGCGAGCCGCCGCGCCACGCGCTCGAGGGCGCGGTCTTCGTCACCGGCGCGGCGCTGCAGTGGCTGCGCGACGGCCTCGGCCTCATCGCCGACGCGGCGGAGAGCGAGGCCCTCGCCGAATCGGTGTCAGACACCGGTGGCGTGTACTTCGTGCCTGCGCTCACCGGGCTCGGCTCTCCGCACTGGCGCCCGGACGTACGCGGCCTCGTCACCGGTCTGACGCGCGGGACGACGCGCGCGCACCTCGTGCGCGCGGCGCTCGAGGCGGCGGCGTATCAGACTGCCGACGTGCTCGCAGCGATGCCGCCGCTCGGCTCGCTCCGCGTCGACGGCGGCATGACGCGCAACCGCTGGCTCGTCCAATTCCTCGCCGACCTGCTCGCCATCCCGGTCGAGACGGCACGCGAGCCGGAGCAGACTGCGTTGGGCGCCGCGTTGCTCGGCCTCGGCGAGCGACATCCGTCGCCGGTGGGGGAGCGGTTCGAGCCGCAGCGCGACGTCTCGGATCTGTATGCCGGCTGGCGCGATGCCGTTCGTCGGGTGACCGTGTAACGTCATAACGATGAGCGACTACAACACCCAGATCATCGAGGAGTTCCGCGCGAACGCGGGACGTGTCGGTGGACGCTGGGAAGGTCGCGACCTGTTGCTCCTGACGACGACGGGGCGCAAGAGCGGCCGGAAGCACACGACGCCGATGGTGTTCACGCGCGACGGCGGCCGGCTGCTCGTGTACGCGTCGAAGGCCGGCGCGCCTTCGCATCCCGACTGGTACCTCAACCTCGTTGCCGATCCCCACGTCGTCGTCGAGGTAGGACCGGAACGGTACGACGGTGTCGCGACGCCGCTGGAAGGCGAGGAGCGCGACCGCGAGTTCGCCGCCCAGGTCGCGCGCAACTCCGTGTTCGGCGACTACGCCGCGAAGACGACCCGTGTCATACCGGTCGTGGCGCTGACACACGCCTGACCGCTGCGCCGAGCGTCGCTCCCGCAATCGCGAGCAGTGCGACGATGCGCGCCGTGCTCCCCGTGCTCCAGGCGGCGGAGTCGAGCCACAGTGCAACCGGCGCGAGCCACAGCGGCGAGAACGAGCGCCGCGCGAGAGCGATCGGGACGAAGAGCAAGACGAGGTAGTGCGGCCAGAGGATCGGCGTCGCGATGAGCGAGATTGCGATCGCCGCGGTCAACAGGCGACCCGCGTCGCTGAGCGCGAGGGCGGCGACGGCGATCGCGAGTGCCGCGACGAGATACGCGACGCCCTGCGCGGATCCGCCGCCGAGGCCGAGCGAGCGCCCGAGCGCGTACGGCGAGTAGCTCTCCGGCCCGACGAGCGAGGTCAGCCGCCCGAGCAGCGTCGGATACTCGCGCGCACCGGCGAATCCGATTGCCGCCCAGGTACCGGCGACCGCGGCGCATGCGACGACCGCGGCGACGGCAGCGGCGGCGAAGCGCCGCGTGCGGATCAACCAGAGCCAGAGCGGCCAGAGGAAGACCTTCGCGGTGGCGACGGCTGCCACGAGCGTGCCCGCGACGATCGCGCGGTTGCGGTACCGCCAGAGCGCCGCGACGCCGAGCAGGAGCAGCGGACTGATCGCGCCGAGCCCGGTCGCGGCATAGACCGGGGCGGAGGCGTATGCGGCGCCGTAACAGCGCCAGTCGTCGACGCCGAGCAGGCGAAGAGCGAGCGCGACCGCGGCGAGGTCGACGACGATGAAGAGAAAGACGGCGATGTTGTACGGCAGCACCGACAGCGGGATCATCGCCACCGCGGCGAGCGGGGGATACACGAACGGCGCGAACGAGGTCGGCGCGGCATGGCGCGGCAGCGTGTGCAGGGCCGGGTAGGGCGAGTGCCCGTGGAGCACGTCGCGGCCGCTCTGCCAGAAGGTGGCGAAGTCGCTCTCGTGGTTGCCGAGGTCGGCGAGGAGGAACGCGATGAGACAGACGGGCACGACGCCGAGAAGGACAACGGCCAGGCAGCGCCGCGCAGCGACGAGCCACGCGCGCTCCGCGCCGAAGGTAGGGGCCGTCGTCTCGATTCCGAGCATCGCCAATGAGAGCGCCGCGGGGCGAGATCCTTTCGCTAGAGGCCGGGCGGAAAGGCGATGCGCTCCGGCGCGACCGGAGGAGCCCCGACGTCCAGCTGGATCTGCGCGTGTGCGAGCAGGGGCACGCTGCGAGGATCGCCCTCGTAGCGCCGTCCGGCGACGAAGACCGCGACGCGGCCGCGGGCCGGCCCGACTCGGTCGGGGCCGAGTGGCTGTCCCCAGATGTCGAAGAAGTCCCCGAGCGTGTACGTCCGGCGGATCGGAGACTCGGTGTGGATGATCCCGTCCGCCGAGTGCGTGTGCAGCCACATGAAGCACGTCGCCCCGGCGACGAACGCCCCGGCCCGTGTCTCCAGCACCTCGTACGGAGCCCCGATGCCGATTCCGGCGGGAACCTGCCGGGCTCGCCCGCGCACGAAGATCGTCAGGTGCGCATGGATGTGGAAGAGGACTTGCTCGTGCGCCTGGCATGCGATGCCGTCGACGCGTTCGCCGATCCCCACCGGCCGCGTCGACCGCGTCAGCGGCGGCGCGGTGGGAATGGGGACGCCTTCCGGCCCGAGCGTCGACGACGCCGAGCTGCCGTGCGTGAACGCGAGGCCGGCCGTCGCTGCGATCGCGGCGAGACCGGCGGCGACGCCTACGGTCGCGCGACCGCTCATGGCGTCATCACTTGAGGAATCCCTCGTAGCGGCGCGCGATCATCTGCGACTCCATCTGGCGCATCGTGTCCAGCGCGACGCCGACGACGATGAGCACGGACGTTCCTCCGAGCGCGCGTGACGTCGCCTGCGAGAACCCCGCGTGCCGGATGAAGATGCACGGGGTGATCGCGACGGCGGCGAGGAACAGCGCGCCGGGGAGCGTGAGCCGGCGCAGCACACGTCCGAGATACCCCTCGGTGGGGCGGCCGGGGCGGATGCCGGGGATGTAACCGCCGTACCGGCGCATCGTGTCGGCTTGATCGGCAGGGTCGAACTGCACCGACGTGTAGAGGAACGTGAAGGCGATGATCAGCGCTGCCTCGCCGGCGAGATAGACGAACGAGCCGGGCTGGACGTACCGGTTGACGAATGCGGTCGTCGACGGCGCGAATCCTGCGAGCGTCGGCGGGAGCGCGAGCAGAGCCGCGGCGAAGATCACGGGGACGACGCCGGCCATGTTGACGCGCAGCGGCATGTACGTCGACGCGGCCGATACGCCTTGCCGTCCGCCGAGCATGCGTCGCGCGTATTGCACTGGGATCTTGCGCTGCCCGTCCTGGACGAACACCACGCTGACGAGGATGAGCATCGCCGTGACCGGGAACAGCATGCGCTCGGTCGGCGAGCCGGCGAGCCACGCGCGAATCGCCGTCGGCGCGCTCACGAGGATGGAGGCGAAGATGAGGATCGAAATGCCGTTGCCGACACCGCGCTTCGTGATCTGCTCGCCGATCCACATGAGCAGCGTCGTTCCCGCCGTGAGCGTGAGGACGAGCACCACAAAGCGCCCGGCGTCGAGATGGATCGCGCCCTGGCTTTCGAACAGGTAGCCGTAGGCGGTCGCCTGCGTCGCCGCGAGCGCGACGGTCGCATAGCGCGTGTACTGCGTGATCCGCGTGTAGCCGACCTCGCCCTCCTTCTGCAGTTGCCTGAACGTGGGTACGGCTCTCGTGAGGAGCTGCATCGCAATCGACGCGGTCACGTACGGCACGATCCCGAGCGCGAACGGCGACAACCGCGAGAGCGACGAACCGGAGAGGAGGTTGAGCAGTCCGAAGATCGTGCTGCCGTTCGACTGGAGGAACTGCGTCACCGCGTGCGGATCGACGCCCGGCGTCGGCAGCCACGATCCGAAGCGATACGCGGCCAGTGCGAACGCGGTGAACAGGAGGCGTCGCCGAAGCTCGGGCACGCGCACGACGTTGGTCGCCCACGCGAGCATCGTCACTCCTCGCCGCCGGGAGCTGCCGCGCCGTCCCTGGAGGAAGACGGCGCGGCAGTCTTTGACGCGGGCTGGGTCATCGCAGCGAGCGGATGGCCCGTGGCCCGACGAAGACGAGAAACGCTCCGAGGAGCACGGTGGCGACGACGTCGAACACGAGCGTGAGCACGACGGCGAGCCTGTAGCCGGACTCCATGAAGCCGAAGAGCGGCGTGTACTCGCTGATGAGCAGGCTGACGAGCGTGCCGACGGCGATGCCGATCCCGCCGAGCGCAGCAGCGGCGAGCGCGAGGTCTCCGATCGCCCCCAGCCGCCGCACCGGCGCGATCAGCACGCCGCCGACGATGGCGGCGCCGACGAAGCTCAGGAGGAAGAGCGTCCCAATGGTCGGCACGACGTTGAAGTACGCGTCGTAGTACTGCTGCGCGTGGATCCCGCCGACCATGAGGATCGACGCGGCGCCGAGATACCGCGTGACGGTCTCCAGCGGCGAGACGGAGAGCGGGCGAAATGCGATGCGAGTCGCGTGCGTCGGTGCGCTAGCCACGGTGGATCTCCTTTCCTGCGGTCGAGATGACCCACCACGGCGCGCCGAACTGGTTGACGCCCTGGCCCGTCGTCTGACCGGGCTTCCGATCGCTCACGAAGTAGTAGAGCGGGTGGCCTCCGTAGGTGACCTGCACCTTGCCGTCCTTGCGCTTGCTCGTGCCGAGGAGCGACGCGTGGACGCCGGGCCCTGCGATGGGCTTGCCGCTCGTGAGCAGCGGCGGCCACAGCGCGGCGCATGCGCCGTAGCAGACGCTCGTGCCGTGCTTGTCCGGGGGGAAGTCGTACAGCGTGATGCCCTTGCTGTCGACGAGGATGCGCCCGAGCGGCGACTTCGCGACGCGCAGCGTCGCGCTCCCGCTCGCGCTTGCTGCGGTGGTGAGGATCGCCGCCAGCGCGAGCGCCGACGTCAGCGCGACCCAGGACGTAAAGCGATTCGAGGCCATGGCCCCTGCCTTTCCGGTGGATGAACTCGGAAGAGGCGAGCCTTGGCCTCGCGCAGCGTCTTCTCGAACGCTGCGTTGTCACGCTAGCAGCAGCGCGACGATCTGCGTCGAGCTACTTCTGCTTCGGTTCGAGCAGCCGCTGCTGCTCGACGATGCGCGCGGCGACGTCGGCGAGCCGGAGGTTCCGTTCGCGTGCGGTGAGCTGCAGACGGCGGAACGCGTCCGCCTCGGATAGGTCGAGCGCCGTCATCAGCAGTCCCTTCGCCCGCTCGACCATCTTGCGGTCCTCGAGCGCCTGCTGCGCGCGCTTGACCTCGCCCTCCAGCTCGCAGTACTCCGCATGTCGAGCTGCCGCCAACTCGAGCGCCGCCTGCAGCTGCAGCGTGTCGACGGGCTTTGTGAGATACGCGCTGACGCCGCTCGCGATCGACCGCTCGATCAGGCTCGGATCCTCGACGCCGGTGACGACGACGACCGGCCTGCGCAGTCCCTCCCCGGCGAGCTGCGCCGCCGCAGCGAGACCGTCGAGCGAAGGCATCTCGATGTCGAACAGATACAGGTCGGGGGCGTCGGTACGCGCGAGGGCGACCGCCTCTTCGCCGTCGGACGCCGGCCCGAGTGGCTCGTGCCCGAGCGACCGCAGCCGCTCCGTGAATGCGAGCGCGATGATCGGATCGTCTTCGGCGACGAGGACTCTCATCGCCCCGCCGTCGGGAAGACGACCTCTGCCCGCGTGCCGCCGCCGGGGCGTTCGTTCAGGTCGAAACGCCCGTCGAGGCCGTGCTCGACCATGCGCCGCACGAGCTCCAGGCCGAAGCCGGAGCTCGGCGTGGCTCCCGAGCCTGCATCGTCCACGCGCAGCCGCGTCTCCGCGCCCGCGGTCAGGCTGACGGCGATCGGCGCGGCGCCGTGCCGGAACGCATTCGTGATGAGCTCGTTCGCAACGATGCCGAGCTTCTGCGCCGTCGCGGCGTCGAACGCGGCGGGCTCGGCGTCGACGGCGATCGGCACGGGAACGCCCGAGGCGATGCCGCGCAGCAGCACGCCGCCGTCGACGAGATCCTCGGTCTCCGTCAGCAGCCGGTGGACGGTCGCGATGGATCGGATTCGCCCGGCGGTCTCGTCGAATGCGGCGCCGGCGTCGCCGCCGGGACGCCCGAGCATGAGCAGGTCGGCCGCCGTCTGCAGGTCGTTCTTGATGCGGTGGTTCGCCTCGCGTGCGAGCGTGCGCTCGAGATCCGCGCGCGCAGCCTCGCGGCTTATCGTGCGCGTGAGGACGAGCGCA
>DASYFU010000414.1:0-2297 GCA_036498225.1 Gaiellaceae bacterium
GACGAAGCACGCGGAAAGGACGCCGATGTATGCCTGAGGATGCCCGGCGGCGAGGCACACGCCGAGCACGAGGAGCTGAGGCGAGAGCCCGAAGTTGGACGCGACGAGGACGGTGGCGCGGCTCGGCCGGCGGATGACGGCCTCCGCGAAGCGGTCCTGCCAGCCGTAGACAACGGCGTACACGCGGCCCAACGCTGAATCGTCCCAGCCCGCCGGCGCGCCGCGAAAGATGCGCTCGAGGTTGAAGTTGAGCGAGAGCACGGTCGTCAGCAGGACGAAGCCCGCGAGCGCGAGCCACGGGCCGATCCAGACGCCGAGGCCGGCGAAGACGGCGGCGTCGACGAGGAGATCCGACTCGGAGTCGAGGTAGCGGCCGAAGTCGGTGACACGGTCGGTCGCGCGCGCGAGCTGGCCGTCGGCGTTGTCGACCAGCGTCTTCAGCTGCAGGAGCAGCGCGCCGGCGACGAACGCGTGCCGGCCCACTTCCACTGCCGCGCCGAAGCCGGTCGCTGCGCCCACGAGCACGACCGCCGGCGGCGGGACGCGCAGCGGCGCGAGCACGCGCGCGATCAGGTGCGCGGGCGGACGGAACACGAGCTCGCACACGGCGTCGAAGCCCGCGCGCTGCTTTCGGTCCGGCATAGTCAGCTTCATGAGCACACCCGAAGGCTGGCGGGAGGAGGACGGAGCGCTCGTGCGCGAGTACGAGCTGGAGAGCTTCCCGGCCGCGATTGCATTCGTGTCATGCGTCGCCGCGCTCGCCGAGCGCGAGAACCACCACCCCGACATCGACATCCGGTACCGGCGCGTGCTCGTCCGCTGGACGACGCACTCCGCCGGCGGCATCACCGAGCGCGACCGCGAGATGGCGTCGCGCACCTCAGCCTGCGAGCCCACGTAGCGTCTCCTCGTCGACGGGCTCCGCTGCGCGTATGAGCTCGCGCGCCGGCTCCACCCTGTCCCACACGTTCCAGAGCAAGAAGCCGCGCGGGCGCGCCTGGTCGTCGACATACGCGACGATGCCCTTCCGGTTCGGCTCGAGCCACAGCTCGACGGCGGACTGGTGTGAGTCGAGATCGCCGACCGCTTCGTAGCCGAGGTCGAAGAGGTCGGAGTAGAAGAAGGGCAGGTGCTCGTACGGCTCGTTCGCACCGGCGGCGTTCGCGCCGACCGTGCGGCCGTGCGTGTTCGCGTGGTCCTCGTGCTCGACGCGCATGCTCTTTCCGAGTGCGGTCGACGGGAAGCGCGCGACGTCGCCGGCCGCGAACACGTCGCCGTCGACGCGCCCGTACTCGTCGACGACGATGCCGTCGTCGACCGGCAGGCCGACAGCTTCGGCGAGCTCCGTCCGCGGCACGATCCCGAGCCCGGCGACGACGGCGTCGAATCCCTCCGCGGACTCGAACGTCGTCTCGGCGCGCACGTCCACGCCTTTCTCGCGGTAGTAGTCGGCGACGAAGCGGGCGAGATCCGGTGGGAACGTCCGCCAGCCGATCCCGGCCTCCGGGAAGACCATCGTCACGTCGCGTCCTTGCGAGCGGAGCGCGGCGGCGATCTCGGAGCCGATGAAGCCGCCGCCCACGACCAGGAAGCTCGCGCCCTCGTCGGACTGCGCACGCACGCGCCGGTAGTCCTCGAGCGTGCGGTAGTACGTGAAGCTCTCGTCGTCCCCGCCGAGGCGCCGCGGCGAGCCGCCGGTCGCGAGGACGATTCGCTCGTATGTGTACTCCTCGCCGGTGTCGTCCAGCGCCGTGTGCGCGGCCGGGTCGATGGAGGCGATGCGCCGGCCGAGCACGAGGTCGGCGCCGTGCTCCTCGACGTTCCGCCAGATCTTCGACTCGTCGCCGCCCTTCCACAGCCCCTTCGTCAGCGGCGGGCGCTTGTACGGCGGGAACGCCTCCTCGCCGACGAGCCCGATCGACCCTTCCGGGTCGGCATCGCGGATGCCGTTGCAGATGGCGTCGCCGGTCATGCCGCCGCCGACGACGAGATAGCGGTACGAGCGCATCGTCACCTCCTGAATTCGATCAGGACCTGGATGTGGCAGGACGAGGTGGCGTCGAGACAGCCCCTCACGCTGCAGGACGCGCGCCCTGGAGACCGAGCCGGCGCAGGCCGCCGCACTTGGTCGAAAGAGCCGGAGGAGGGACTCGAACCCACGGCCTCGGCTTTACAAAAGCCTTGCTCTACCAACTGAGCTACTCCGGCACATGCTCATCGTAGGCAACTTTTCGGCCGTCCGATGCGGACACGGCCCAGCCGATGAACGCGATGGGTTCGTCGATCGCGTTCAATGC
>DASYFU010000415.1:0-2046 GCA_036498225.1 Gaiellaceae bacterium
GGCGTCCGCCCGTCCTGCCGCCGGACGCGTAGCTGCTTACTCCCCGATCACGACCGGGGTGAGGACCGGAGTCGGCGCAGCGAGCGGCGAGCGCTGCAGCAGCGCGAACGACGCCTCGACCACCGGGCCGACGCCGACGGCGAAGAGAATCGTGCCGACGCCGAAGGTCCCGCCGAGCGCGATGCCGATCGCGAGCGCGCACAGCTCGAGCACGCCGCGCACGAGCCCGACGCGCCTCCCTGTCCGTCGGGCGCCGACGAGCATGAGCGTGTCACGCGGCCCTGCGCCGAGATCGGCGCCGATGTAGAACGCGGAGCCGGGGCCGATCAGCGCGATGCCGAGCACGAGCAGCGGGATGCGCACCGAGAGCCCGTCGTGGGCGAGCGCCGTGATCGCATGGACCGACGTCAGCCCCTGGATGAAGCTGCCGACGAGCAGCGCGTTCGCGACGGTGCCGACGCCGGGGCGCCCGCCGAGCGACCATCCGATGAAGAGCACGCCGACCGCCACGACGACGTTCGCCATCCCGAACGACAGCGGCGAGTGCCTGGAGAGGCCCTGGTTGAGGACGTCCCAGGGCGAGAGCCCGAGCTTCGACTCGAGGATCAGCACGATCCCGAGCGCGAAGACGAAGAGCCCGGCGATCAGGCTCGTGAACCGGGCGGCGCAGCCGCCGCGCACACGCGGATGGGTCTTCGTTACTGCCCGAACGTGAGCGCGAACGGCACGAACCGGAAAATACCCGTTGACGCGGGCCGCGCGAAGCGAGACACTTTGGATCCGAGAACGGCAGGATGTTTGCCTCCCGGGCCGAACGGCGAGGTAATCGGATCCAAGGCGCACCGCGAGAGGAGCCAGCGATGTCGAGCACGATTCAGGTCGAGGCGGCACGGATCCCCGATCGAGACCGGCTGCTCGCGGAGCTGCGCGAGCACGGCCTCGACGCCGAGCCCGTGAACGAGGTCGGCATCGTCGTGCGCTCGGAAGAGGACCAGGAGACGATCTCGAACGCGGTCTTCTCCGACGTCGAGCACGTGATCATGAGCATCGGGGCGCCCTTCGTGCCGACGAAGCACGAGAACGTGATCTACATCCGCCCGCCGGTCGGTTAGCGCTCGAAGAGCGCTGCCTGGCCTTGGCCGACGCCGACGCAGAGCGTCGCGAGGCCGTAGCGGCCCCGGCGGCGGCGGAGCTCGTGCAGCAGCGAGACGACGAGGCGCGCGCCGCTCATGCCGAGCGGATGTCCGAGCGCGATCGCGCCGCCGTTCACGTTCACCTTCTCGGAGTCGAGGCCGAGCTCGCGCACGACGGCGAGGCTCTGTGACGCGAAGGCCTCGTTCAGCTCGACGAGGTCGATCGCGCCGACGTCGACGCCGGTGCGCACGAGCAGCTTCTGCACGGCGGGCACCGGGCCGATCCCCATCACGCGCGGGTCGACGCCGGCCACCGCGCCGCCGACGTACGCGCCGAGCGGCTCGACGCCGAGCGCGCGCGCCTTCTCCTCGGACGCGATCACGAGCGCGGCGGCACCGTCGTTCAGACCGGACGAGTTGCCGGCAGTGACCGTTCCGCCTTTGCGGAATGCGGGCTTCAAGGCCGCAAGCTTCTCGAGCGACGTGTCGGGCCGCGGATGCTCGTCGCGCACGACGTTGCCGACCGCGACGAGCTCGTCGTCGAAGCGGCCTGCGTCGGCAGCCGCAGCCCATCGCTGCTGCGATGCAAGCGCGAACGCGTCCTGATCCTCGCGCGAGACGCCCCAGCGCTCCGCGACGTTCTCACCGGTCTCGCCCATCGCCTCGAGCGGGAACATCTCCTCCATCCGCGGATTCGGGAAGCGCCAGCCGAGCGTCGTGTCGTAGCTCGTCTCGTTGCCGCGCGGGAACGCGGTGTCCGGCTTGGCGGTCACGAACGGCGCTCGCGACATCGACTCGACGCCGCCCGCGACGAAGAGATCGCCCTCGCCGGCGATCACCGCGTGACACGCGCCGACGACCGCCGACAGCCCGGATGCGCAGAGCCGGTTGACCGTCACGCCGGCCACGGAGT
>DASYFU010000416.1:0-1822 GCA_036498225.1 Gaiellaceae bacterium
ACCGTGTTCTTCGGCCGCTTCATCGCCATCCTCCGCTTCACCGCGGCGTGGGTGGCGGGCATCGGCCGCATGCACTGGTGGAAGTTCCTGTTCTGGAACGCCGCCGGCGGGATCGCCTGGGCGACGCTGGTCGGCCTCGTCTCGTACTACGCGGGGAAGGCCGCCGCCGACGCGATCCAGAAGTACGGCCTTTTCGCGGGGATCGGGCTCGCCGTTCTCGGCGTGCTCGCCCTCCTCGTCTACCGGCGGATCGCGCACCGCCTGGAGGGTCGTCTCTAGAGGAAACCGCCCCATCCCGCGGAACCTTGTGCGGGCATGCTGGCGACGATCTCTCGCGCGCTCGAGGAGCGCGACCAGACGCAGGGGCACGGGGAACGCGTCGCGGCACTTGCCGAGCCCGTCGCGCGCCGTCTGGGCTGGGACGCCGAGCGGCTCGCCGGTCTCCGGTTCGGCGCTCTCCTCCACGACATCGGGAAGGTCTCCGTTCGCCCGGAGCTGCTTCGCAAGTCGGGCCTGCTCACGATCGAGGAGCGCGCCGAGATCGAGAAGCATCCGAGCGACGGGGCGACGCTCGTGGCCCCGCTCCGGTTCGCGCGGGAGGCGCTTTCCTACGTGCTCTTCCACCACGAGCGCTGGGACGGCGGCGGCTATCCGTCCGGCATGAGCGGCCGTTCGATTCCGATCGAGGGGCGACTGCTCGCTGTCGCGGACGCGTTCGACGCGATGACGTCGCCACGGCCCTACCGCCAGTCGCTCTCTATCGACCGCGCGCTCGCGGAGATCGCGATCTGCGCCGGCTCGCAGTTCGACCCGCTGGTCGCCGAGACGTTCCTCGAGGTCTGGGCCGAGCAGGCGCTCGCGTTTCCGACCGCCGTCGCCAGCTAAAGGGACGCCCAAACGTCGAGCTTCGCTCGCACGCGCGCGATCACCTCGTCGGTGAACTCGCTCGACCCGAGGTGGCCGCCGAGATCCGCCGTGCGCGCGCCCGACGCGACGGCTTCGAGGCACGCTTCGCGGATCGCGCGGCCGGCCTGCTGCGTCGGCCCGCTCGTGTGGGAGAGGAGCGCCGCGCCGGCGAGGATCATCGCCATCGGGTTCGCGACGTTCTTGCCATACAACGACGGCGCAGTTCCGTGGGCGGCTTCGGCCATGATCGCGGCCGGCTCGAAGTCATCCTCGAACGCGACGAGCAGCGACTCCGACCCGGCGATCGAGCCGAAGAGCGGCAGCACCAGGTCCGAGAGGATGTCGCCGTCGCGATTGAGCGCGGGGATCACGAGCGGCTCGCCCGCCGACGACAGCAGCAGCGCGAACGTCGCGTCGATCAGCTGCGGCTCGTATACGACGTCGGGATGCCGTGCGGCAGCAGCATCCATCTCTTCCTTGAGCATCCCCTCGTACACCGGGCTCACCGTGTACTTCGGGCCGCCGAAGACCTTTGCACCGCTGCGCTCCGCCTGGCGGAACGCGAACTCGGAGACGGCGCGGCAGATGCGCCGCTCGATCCGCTCCGTGCGATAGGCGACCTCGTCGTCGCCGTCGCCTTCGCGCCACTCGGTCGCACCGTACGCGTCGCCGACGGCCATCCGCACGATCGAGATCGGCGAGTGCACGCCGCCGATCGGCGAGATGCCCGGGATCCGGCGGCCGGTGCGCACGATCACCTTGCCGCCGATCTCCTCACGGAGGATGCGATTCGGGGAGCCGACGTCGTCGCGCAGCTCCGGCGTCACGGTCGCGGCCTTGAGGCCGAGCCCGTGCTCGCGAATCGCGGCCGCCGCCTCGTGCACGACGGCGTTGTGCGTCTCGCGCCGCTTCGCCA
>DASYFU010000417.1:0-5604 GCA_036498225.1 Gaiellaceae bacterium
GGCAGGTGCGGCGCCCACAGGCCGGCCTCCTTCGCCTCATGCTGCAGCTCGCGCACGAGCGCGTCGGCCGCGTCGTCCTCCCGCGCGAGCGCAGTCTCGTTCGGGTAGACGTGCTCCTCCATGAACCCGCGGACCTGCTCACGCCGGTCGGCGACGAGCTCCGGGATGACAACCGTGCTCACCGACAGCGATGATCGCATAGAGATGCGCGACGCGCTCGAATCCCTGCTCGGCCCCATATCGGAGCCCGTCCTCCTCGCCGGCGGCGCGTCGAAGGAGGCCTGGGCGGTGGACGCGGGCGGCGAGCGGCTGCTCGTGCGCCGTGCCGCCGTCGGCGTCATTCACCGGCACACCCTGTCGCTGCGGCACGAGTTCGAGGTTCTCGAAGCCGCCGTCGAGGCGGGAGTCAAGGCGCCGCGCCCGATCATGTACATCGAGGACCTGGACGGCCGCGAGGCGTTCGTCATGGAGCGGCTCGAGGGCGAGACGATCGGCCGCCGCATCGTCCGCATGGATCTCCCCGATCATCTCCCCGCCCAGCTTGCGGAGGAGCTCGCGAAGATCCACGCCATCCCGCACGAGCGGCTGCCGTTCCTCGAAGAGGCGCGCCTGGAGCGGATGATCGGCGAGCTCGACGGCGTCGGCGAGCCGCATCCGGCGATCGAGCTCGGTCTGTGGTGGCTGCGCGATCACCGGCCGCCGCCGCGCACGCCCGTCGTGAACCACGGCGACTACCGCATCGGCAACGTCGTCGTCGACGAGCACGGGCTGGTTGGCATCCTCGACTGGGAGTTCGTGCACGTCGATGAGCCCGTGCGCGACATCGGCTTCGGACTCGTGCGCGCGTGGCGCTTCGGCGTCGACGACAAGCGGCTGGGCGGAATCGCCGACGTGGACGCCTACGTCGAGCGCTACAACGAGCTCACCGGCATCGACGTCCGGCCCGAGGAGCTCGACTACTGGGAGGTGGCGGGAAACGTCGGCTGGGCGATCGGCTGCCTGACGCAGGCACAGCGCCACCTCAGCGGCCAGGACCGGAGCGTCGAGCTCGCGATCCTCGGCCGGCTCGGCGCGGAGGTCGAGTACGAGATCTGCCACCTGCTCGAGAAGGCAGCCGTATGAGCGAGCGCCCCACGGCGCAAGAGCTGGTCGAGGCGATCGCCGAGTTCCTCGGCGGCGAGATGCTCCCGACGCTCACGGACCATCGCCTGCGCTTCCGCACGCTCGTGGCGATGAACGCGCTCGGCATCGTCCACCGCGAGCTCGAGGCGCTGCCGCACGTCGACGACACGGAGCAGCGCGAGCTCGCACGCCGCATCCGCGCCGGCGAGGTCGAGCCGGACACGCTCGCGCACGTGAAGGCGGACGTCGAAGCGCGCCTTCGCATCGCAAGCCCGCGGTACCTCGACCGCTACGAATGAACATCGAGCCGGACGACCCGGTCGTGCTCTCGATCTTCGGCACGACCGACCCCGACGCGATCTGGGCCGACGTGCTGACGATGTGCCCCGAGGCCGTCGAGTGCTTCACCTTCCAGGCGAGCGTCGGAGCACTGCTCGGCCTCGTCGTGCGAGGCGGCGACCGGGTCGCGCTCAAGGTGCACCGCAACGCGACCGCCGAGCGCCTCGCCGCCGCCCAGGAGGTGCAGGACCACCTCTGGCGCTACGGCTTCCCCGCGCCGCGTCCGCTCGGGGTGCGCGGCCGCGCGACGCTCGAGGAGTGGCTCGACGACGGCGCGCAACGCGACGCGCACGCACCCGATGTCCGCGGCCTGCTCGCGCGGCTGCTCGTCCGGCTCGTCACGCTCACGCGCGGCGTCCGCCCTTCCGCAGACCTCCCGCCGTTCTTCCCCCGGGCCGGCGGCCCACTCTGGCCCGAGCCGCACAGCGTCCTCATCGACTTCGGCGCCACGGCGGAGGACGCGGAGTGGATCGACGAGATCGCGTGCGACGCGAGAGCTCGCCGCGACCGCTCCCGCGGTCCGGTCGTGATCGGGCACAACGACTGGACGGCGAGGCACGTGCGCTTCGCGGGCATCAAGGCGACCGTCGTCCACGACTGGGATAGCCTGAGCGTCGACGTCGAGCCTCTACCCACCGTCGACGAGGCATTCCAGTTCATCGCCGACTACGAGCGCGCGCGGTCGAGCCCGTTCACGCGCGAGGAGCAGGCCGTTGCATGGGCGGCCGCCGTCTACGGACGCGCGTACACGACGCGCTGCGTGCACGCGCTCGGCGGCGACACCGCCGCGCTGCAACTTCCCGAATACGCCGGCGCGCTGCTCCAGTAGGCTCCGCGTCGTGCCCGATCTCAGCGGCAAGGTCGCGATCGTCACCGGCGCGGGCCGCGGCATCGGCCGGGCGCACGCGCTCGCGCTCGCGGAAGCCGGCGCGAAGGTGGTCGTCAACGACCTCGGCGGATCGCTCGCGGGCGAAGGCGCCGACCTGTCCCCCGCTGAACACGTCGTCGCCGAGATCGCGGCCGCCGGCGGAGAGGCGGTCGCGGACGGCGAGAACGTCGCCGACTTCGAGGGCGCCCGCCGCCTCGTCCAGCATGCAGTTGCAGCGTTCGGCCGGCTCGACATCGTCGTCAACAACGCGGGGATTCTCCGCGACCGCATGCTCGTGAACATGAGCGAGGACGAGTGGGATGCCGTCATCGCCGTCCATCTCAAGGGCCACTTCGCCGTCACCCGTCACGCCGCCGAGCACTGGCGCGAGCGTTCGAAGGCCGGCGAGGAGCTGCACGCGCGGGTGATCAACACGTCGAGCCCGTCGGGCGTCTTCGGCAACGTCGGCCAGACGAACTACGGCGCGGCGAAGGCCGGGATCGCCGGCTTCACGATCATCGCCGCGCAGGAGCTCGGCCGCTACGGCGTCACGGTCAACTGCCTCGCGCCGAACGCGCGCACACGCATGACCGAGGAGACCTTCGAGATGGGCGAGCGGCCCGCGGGCTTCGACCCACTCGATCCCGCGAACATGTCGCCCGTCGTCGTCGCGCTCTGCGCAGACGTCGCGCAGGAGATCACGGGCCAGGTGTTCCACGTGTGGGGCGGCGCCGTCAACGCATTGCAGGGCTGGACGGGCGGCGAGCTGTTCCAGCGCGACGAAGGCTGGGACGCGGACGGGCTCCTCGCCGCGCTCCTCGAGCGGTTCCCGGACGGAGCCGCTCCGGCGGGAATGGCCGCAGGCATGCAGAGCGCCGGCGGGCAGTCCCTGCGTGCGTAGGCGCCGGATCTACCTCATGCGCCACGCGGAGGTGCGCTACTTCGAGGGCGTGCACCCGGAGCGCGTCCTGCTGACCGAGCGCGGCCGCGAGCAGGCGAATGCCGCCGCCGAGGCGCTCCGCGACGTCCGCTTCGACCGCGTGCTGACGAGCGGCCTCGAGCGAACGCTGGAGACGGCCCGCATCGTCGCGCCGAACGCGGAGCCCGAGTCCCACTACGCGCTGCGCGAGATCGAGAGCGGCGACATCCGCGAGCTCTCCCCCGACGAAGTACAGGCGATGATGACGTCCGCCTTCCGCGGGGTCGTACCACTCGAGACACGGTTTCTCGGCGGCGAGACGGTCGGCGAGCTCCTCGACCGCGTCCTGCCCGAAGTCGACCGGCTGCTCGCCGACGAGGCGTGGGACATCGCCCTGCTCGTCCTGCACGGCGCGGTCAACCGAGCCGTCCTCAGCCATGCGCTCGCGGGCGAGCGCATCTTCCTCGGCGCGTTCGAGCAGGAGCCCGGCTGCATCAACGTCCTCGACGTCGGACCGGACGGACGCTGGGTCGTGCGCGGCGTCAACCACACCCCGTACGACCCCGTTCACGTCGACGCTCCACGCTTGACGACGATGGAGCACCTCTGGCAGGAATACCTGAACTCTCGGGACTGATGGCACTCCTCTCTTTGCAGAACGCCACGTTGCGGTTCGGCGGAATCGTCGCTCTCGACGACGTCTCGCTCGCCGTCGAGCCCGGCACGATCGCCGGCCTGATCGGCCCGAACGGCGCAGGCAAGACGACCGCGTTCAACGTCATCACGCGGCTGTACCGCCTCGATTCCGGCGACGTGGAGTTCGACGGCCGTTCGATCCTCCGCACGCCGCCGAGCCGGATCGTCCGCCTCGGGATTACACGGACGTTCCAGAACGTCGAGCTCTTCCCGACGATGAGCGTGCTCGAGAACGTCCTCGTCGGCGCGCACACGACCTCGCTCTTCGAGCAGGAGTCGAGCGTCCGCAGGCGAGCGCTCGACACGATCGAGCTCGTCGGCATTTCGGCGGTGGCCTACCGGTCCGCAGCAGGACTTCCATTCGGGACGCTGAAGCGGATCGAGCTCGCCCGCGCACTCGTGTCGAAGCCGAGGCTGCTGCTCCTCGACGAGCCTGCCGGCGGCCTGAACCACGAGGAAGTCGAGGAGCTCGCGACGTTCCTGCGCCGGCTCCGCGACGAGCTGAAGCTGACGGTGCTCCTCGTCGAGCACCACATGAGCCTCGTGATGCGCGTCTCCGACCACGTCCACGTCCTCAACTTCGGCCGCACGATCGCGAGCGGCGAGCCCGCCGTCGTGCAACGGGACCCGAAGGTGATCGAGGCGTACCTCGGCGGCGAGCTCGAGGGGGCGGCGTGACCGCGCTCCTGGAGCTCGACGACGTGCACGCGCGCTACGGGCCGGTGAAAGCGCTGCACGGCGTCTCGCTCGCGGTCGACGAGGGGCAGATCGTCGCCGTGCTCGGGGCGAACGGCGCCGGCAAGACGACGACGCTGCGGGCGATCTCGAACACCGTGCAGCGGGAGGGCGACATCCGATTCGCGGGCGCTCGGCTGCGCGGCGGCCCGGAGGCCGTCGCACGTCTCGGCGTCGCGCACGTGCCGGAGGGGCGTGGAACGTTCTCCGAGCTCACCGTCTGGGAGAACCTCCGCCTCGGGGCGTACACGCGGCGCGGCAGCCTGAAGGACGACTTCGCGCGCGTGCACGCGTACTTCCCGTGGCTCGAGGAGCGCCGCTACCAGCAGGCGGGGACACTGAGCGGCGGCGAGCAGCAGATGCTCGCGCTCGCGCGCGCCTTCATGCAGCGGCCGAGGCTCCTGCTCCTCGACGAGCCGTCGCTCGGGCTCGCCCCGCTGCTCGTGACCGAGGTCTTCCGGATCGTCAAGGAGCTGAACGAGAGCGAGGGCGTCACCGTCCTCGTCGTCGAGCAGAACGCGCACATCGCGCTCCAGGTGGCGCAGGCCGCCTACGTGCTCGAGGTCGGCCGCGTCGCGCTGTCCGGCCCGAGCTCCGAGCTGCAGCAGCACGAGTCAGTCCGACGGAGCTATCTCGGCTACTGATGACCGAGCTCGTTCGCAAGCTCCCGATCCCCCAGCGGCGTCTGCCCGCGAGCCCGGTCACGCTGCTGCTCGTCGCCGCGTGCATCTTCCTCGTCATCGGCTCGCTGCGGAGCACGCTCTTCGCCCAGCTCACCGTCGCGGGAGTAGCGAGCGGCGTCGTCTACGGGAGCCTCGCGCTTGCGCTCGTCCTCATCTACCGCGCGACGGAGGTCATCAACTTCGCCCAGGGCGAGATGGCGATGGCATGCGTGTACGTCGCGTACCAGCTGATGCAGTGGGGC
>DASYFU010000418.1:0-10467 GCA_036498225.1 Gaiellaceae bacterium
GCCGAGTCGTTGAACTCGAGGACGGGCCAGCCGCGCTCGATCGCGACGCGGCGGAGCACACGATCGGGATTGACGGCGACCGGATGCCCGACCTCCTCGAGAAAGGGAAGGTCGGTGTGGCTGTCCGAGTACGCCGTGCACTCCTCGAGGTCGAGCCCGTGTGACGCCGCCAGGTCGCGCACGCATTCCGCCTTGTTGTCGGCGTGCAGCGCGCGAATCGCCTTGCCGGTGTACACGCCGTCCTTCACCTCGCACACGGTCCCGAGCGCGCCGTCGAAGCCGAGCTCGTCCGCGATCGCCTCCACGATCTCCTGCAGCGACGCCGACACGATGTACACCTGCTCGCCCCGCTCACGGTGCTGTTCGACGAGATGGAGCGGCTCCGCGTAGACGAGCGGCTGCAGGATCGGCTCCATCGCCTCCGCGACGAGCTCGCGCATCTGCTCGGGCGTGAAGCCGCGCAGGAGGATGAGCCCGTCCTCGGCGGCCTTGCGCACGGCCTCGTGGTCGGCGCCGCGCAGGATGAAGAGGAGCTGCCAGGCCGCGGCCTTCGCCAGCTGGCGCCGCGAGATCACGCCGTGCTCCCGGAACGAGCCTGCGAGCGCGAGCGCGGACGACCGGCGAAGGAGCGTGCGGTCGAGATCGAAGAACGCCGCCGCTGCCACTACGTCCTGAGCCCGGCGGCGGTCAGCGCTTCCTCGCGACGCGGATAGTCCTGCAGGCTCGCGACCTTGCCGTCGCGCAGCACGATGATCTGGAACAGCTTCGGCGCGAAGAAGCCCTTCGCTCCGAGCCGCGAGATCGCACGTCCGCGCAGCTGCACGAGCACGCGGTCGCCGAGGTCGATGGAGTCGACCGGGCGAAGCTTGTTCATGCCGGCGCGCCACAACAGCGTGCGAACCACCTCGTCGGCGGTCGTGCACGGGCGCCAGGCGCCCTCGCGCGCGGGATGCCACGTCACGTCGTCGTGCAGGCGCGTCCGCAGCTCCCTGTGGTTCGAGCGCCGCGCGAGGTCGTACACCTCCTTCACGGCCAGGACGTTCCTCGAGTCCGGCATCGCTAACCGACGAGCGGAAGCGACTTGACGATCCCGCCCGGCTCGCGCACGGAATCGATCGCCTCGGCGATGGCGAGGATCGCACGCGCGGACTCCGCCTCCGGCTCGCCGACGACGACCGGGACGCCGAGGTCGCCCTGTTCGCGCAGCACCGGGTCGAGCGGAACGCTGCCGAGGAACGGAATGTCGAGATCGGACGCGAGCTCCTCGCCTCCGCCCGAGCCGAAGACGTCGCCGCTCATGTTCTCGATCACGCCGAGCAGGCGCATATTCGTCTTCTGCGCCATCGACGCCGCGCGCGACGCGACGTCCTGCGCGAGCTTCTGCGGCGTCGTCACGACGACGACCTCGGCCCGCGGCAGCAACTGGCCGAGCGAGATCGACACGTCGCCCGTGCCGGGCGGCATGTCGACGACGAGCACGTCGAGATCGCCCCAGTGCACGTCGGTGAGGAACTGCTCGAGCGCGCGGTGCAGCATCGGCCCGCGCCACATCACCGGCTCGTTCCCGTCCAGGAAGAAGCCGATCGACATGAGCTTCAGCCCGTCCTTCACCGGGGGCACGATCATCTGGTCGACCGCGACCGGCTTCTGGTGGATGCCGAGGATGTGCGGGATCGAGTGCCCGTAGATGTCGGCGTCGAGGATCCCCACCTTCTTCCGCCCCAGCTGCGAGAACGCCACGGCGAGGTTCGCCGAGAGCGACGACTTGCCGACGCCGCCCTTGCCGCTCGCCACCGCGATGACGCGGGTGTCGCGGTTGAGCCGGATGGCCTTGTCCTCGGTCGGGCCGCCGCGGAGCTTCGACGTCAGCCGCTGCCGCTCCTCGGGCGTCATGACACCGAACGAGAGGGCGACGCCGCGGACGCCGGGGACGTCGGCGAGCGCCTGCTCCACCTGCTGCTCGAACGACTGCCGGAGCGGGCAGCCGGCGATCGTCAGGACGATCTCGAGGGAAACGACTCCGTCGGAGACCTCCACGTTCCGCACCATGTCCAGCTCGGTGACCGGCCGCTGGAGCTCCGGGTCGATGACCTTCTCCATGGCCTTGAGAACGGCGTTGAGGTCAACCTGCATCGGTCCTGCACCGTAGCGAAGATAGGGGTTGTGACCTGGTTCGGGCTCGTCCGGAAGAACCTGCTGCGGCGGCCCGTCCGGACGCTCCTCACAGCGGCCGGAGTTGCCCTCGGCGTCGGGCTGATCGTCGCCCTCCTCTCCATCGCGGCGGGCACGGAGAAAACGGCCGGCGACCTCATCCACGTGGGGCGCGCGGACTTCGGGCTCTTCCAGAGCGGCGTCTCCGATGCGACGAAGTCGCTGCTGCCGGTCTCGCTCGAGTCGCGCATCCGCCATGACGCGGGCGTCGCGCAGACGGCGCTCGTCTTCCTCGACGTGACGACGGTGAACAAGCAGGCGTCCTCGCTCGTGATCGGCCTCGACCCGAACGAGTTCGCGGCGAAGCGCCTCACGCTCGTTCAGGGAAACCGCACGGGAGCGCTCGCCGGCGACCGCTTCGGCGCGAAGCTCGGCGAGACGCTGCACATCGGCGGGCACTCCTTCCGCGTGACGGGCATTTTCCACAGCGGCGATCGCTTCGAGGACAGCGGCGTCGTGCTCCCGATCTCGACGGTACAGGCGCTCACGAACCGACCTGCCGAGACGACGAGCATCGGCGTCATCGTCATGCCGCGCCAGCGTCCGCAATCCGTGGCGAAGAGCCTCGAGAAGAAGTACGGCATCACCGCCGTCGTCGAGCCGGGCCAGGCCGTGAACGTCGACACGTCGTCACGGCTGATCGTCGACGTCGGCTGGGTCATCTCCGTGCTCGCGCTCATCGTCGGCGGCATCGGCGTGACGAACACCATGGCGATGTCGGTGTTCGAGCGCGTCCGCGAGATCGGGATCCTGCGCGCAGTCGGCTGGCCCGGGCGGCGGATCGCCGCGCTGATCATCAGCGAGGCGCTGGGCATCTCGCTCGTCGCGCTCGCGCTCGGGCTCGGGGTTGGCGTGCTCGCCGCGCACCTCTTCACGGCGCAGACCGGGTTGTCGACGCTCGTCTCCCCGGCGTTCACCCCAAGCGTGTTCGGCTGGGGGCTCGCGTTCGCGCTCGGGGTGGGCCTGCTCGGCGCCGCTTACCCCGCGTGGCGCGCGCTCCGGCTCAGCCCGATCGAAGCCCTCAGAAGGGAATAGCGAGGCGACGCAGAAGGGCGACCGGATGTCCTGGCCGATCGCCGAGCAGTCCCGACGTCACGTCGCCGCCCCGCCGGTGGTGCGTCGCCGCACACCACGCATCATGTGGATCGTCGTCGCTGCGGCGTTCCTTTGCGGCGCTGCTGTCAGCGCTGCCGCGTTCTCGATCGGCTGGAAGAACCAGGCGCAGAAGAACACGAACGCGGAGGCGGCGCTCGTCGCCGCGACCGCCTCTGTCCACTCGCTGCGGACACAGCTCGCGACCGAGCGATCGTCACTGGCGGCCTCCCACGCAAAGGCCGCGCAACTGCGCACGACGCGGAAGACGCTCGAACGGTCGCTCGCGAACCTTCGAAGGCAGCTCGTCGCGGCGCGGCAGTCGCTCTCGTCCACCTCCGCCGCAGCCGCGCCGCTCAGCGGCGCCCTCGACCGGCTGACGAGCGAGCTGCGCTCGTTGACGTCGTACGTGACGCAGACGCCGTCGGGCCAGCTCGATGCCGGCTACCTCCAGGCGCAGGTCGGCTACGTGTCGAAGACGGCGGCCGGGCTCAGCTCTGCGCTGGCAGCGCTGGCAGCTCCGAAGAACTGAGCCGTCCGTCACGGATGTGCAGCACGCGGTCCGCCTGCGCGGCGACGCCGTCGTCGTTCGTGACCATCAGGATCGTCGTCCCGCGCTCGTCGCGCACGCGGCGGAGGAGCTCGAGGATCTGCGCGCCCGTCTCGGAGTCGAGCGCCCCGGTCGGCTCGTCGGCGAGCAGAAGCCGCGGATCGTTCGCGAGCGCGCGCGCGATCGCGACGCGCTGGCGCTCGCCGCCCGAGAGCGTCGGCGGATAGTTGCGAACACGGTCGCCGAGGCCGACGTCGACGAGCAGCTCCTGCGCGCGCCGCTCGCGCTCAGCGCGCGGCCGCGTGCCGAGCATCGGGATCTGCACGTTCTCGATCGCGTTCAGCGTCGTGATCAGGTTGTGGAACTGGAAGACGAACGCCACCATGCGCGCACGGTAGGAGGACGGGTCGTCGAGCCGCCCGACGTCGAGCCCGCCGACGACGATCTCGCCGGCATCGGGCCGGTCGAGCGATCCGATCAGGTTGAGGAGCGTGCTCTTGCCGCCGCCCGACGGGCCGGTCAGCGCGACGTGCTCGCCCTCGTCGAGATGGAGCGAGACGTCTTCGAGCGCGCGGATCCGTCCGTTCTCGAAGCTCTTGCGGACGTTCCGGACGTCGACCGCTGCGCCACTCACTTGATGACGCTGACGGGGAACGTGCCGATCCCCTGGGCGTACCCCTTCGCCGTGGCGATCGCATGCCAGACGACGTGCTGGCCGACCGCCGCCGGCGGAAATGCATTCACACCCTTGGCCGGAATCGTCTCCTTCCAGATCCCGGTCTTCAGAACGTGCGTGCCGACCTCGCCGACGGAGAAGCCGTTGAAGAACACCTGCACGTGGATCTTGCACGCGACCGGCTTCCCGTTCGCGGTGACGACGACCTTGTACCACCACGTGTGATGGAGCACGGGATGGTGGCTCTGCGCGGTGATGACGACCTTCAACGTCGTCTTCGCGTTCGCCGCCGCGGCCGGCGCCACGCCGACGAGAACGACGATGGAAACAAGCACGAGTGCGCGCCGCATCTCGAGAAGCCTACGGGACGAGACGGGCGAGCCTCTTCGCCGCCGCGCCGAGCGGCCGCGAATCCTCCAAAACCGGGGCGTACAGGTCGCCGTGACGCTTCACGCGCTCGAGCACGACGTCCATGGAGAAGTCCCTCGGGCGCACATCCCCCGTCAGCTCCTCCCAGCGAAGCGGGGTCGACACCGGCGCGCCGGGCTTGGGCCGAACCGAGTAGACCGAGGCGATCGTCTTGCCCCAGCCGTTCTGGCGATGGTCGACGAGCACGCCGGCGCGCTTCTTCTTCAGCCACTCGGTGGTGACGAGTCCCGGGTGCCTCGCCTCGAGCAGACGCGACGCGGCCTCGGCGAACGCGTAGGTCTCGTCGAAGCCGGCGCGGCGCTGGATCGGCGCGAGGACGTGAATGCCATCGGCGCCGCTCGTCTTCACGTAGCCGGGCAGCTCGACCTCGTCGAGCAGGCCTCGGATGAGGTGCGCGACCTCGATCGCCTGCTCGAACCCGTCCGGCTCGTCCGGCGGGTCGAGGTCGAAGACGACGAAGTCGGGACGTCCGGGCTGGTCCACCCGCGAGTACCACGCGTTCATGTCGACGCAGTTCATCTGCACCATCCACAGCAGGACATCCGGCGAGTTCACCAGCGCGAAGTCGACCTCGCGGGACCCGCCCTCGCGCGGGTGGGTGGTGAACCGGCGCGTGGGGATCCAGTCTGGGGTGCCACGCGGTACCTGCTTCTGGAAGTAGACCTCGCCGGTGATCCCGTGGGGATAACGCTTCAGGGTGAACGGCCGGTCGCGCAGGTGAGGGACGAGCACCGGGGCGATGCGCTCGTAGTAGGCGAAGAGATCGCCCTTCGTGACCCCGTCGTCCGGATAGAGAACGCGGTCGGCGCTGGTGAGTTTTACACGGGTCATTTCCTGGACTTGTAACAATCCCGGCGTGCACGAAGTTGGCCTCGTGCACGTCGTCAGGCAGGCAGCCTGGTCGGCGTCGGCGTACGGCTCGACCGCCGTGCGCGTAGCCGTGCGCGGAACCAGGACGCGGCTGCGCCGTCCGCTCGAGGAGCGGCTCGTCTTCGTCGTCGGCTCGCCGCGCTCCGGCACGAGCTTCACAGCCGGCGCGATCGGCGATCTCCCGGCGTTCGTCGACCTCGGCGAGGTGCCGCTGCTGAAGGCGGCCATCCCCGACCTGGTCGAGCTCCCCGAGCACGAACAGGCGCGCGAGATCCGGCACGTCGTGCAGCGCGTGCGCGGGCTCGCGCTCGTGCGCCGTCTGCGTGGAGTCGAGCAGACACCGGAAACCGGATTCGTGCTGCCGGCGGCGCTGCGGGCCTTTCCGCGCGCAACCGCGGTGCACGTCGTGCGCGACGGCCGCGACGTCGTGTGCTCGCTGCTCGAGCGAGGCTGGCTCAGCGCTCGCCGCAGCGACGAGAACGACGACGCAAACCTCTCCTACGGCGTCCACCCGCGCTTCTGGGTCGAGCCGGAACGGCGTGAGGAGTTCGTGCGCGTGAGCGACGCACGCCGCGCTGCGTGGGCCTGGCGCCGATACGTCACCGTCGCGCGCACAGTGCCGGACCGCACGGTCGAGCTTCGCTACGAAGCGCTGGTCGCGGACCCCGAAGCCGCAACGGCGACGCTTGCTCACGGGCTCGGCGTCGGCTCGGGCGAGCTCGGGGACGCCTTTGCCGCGGCGCATGCGAACTCGGTCGGGCGCTGGCGCCGCGACCTCACGCCGGAGCAGCTCGCGGACGTCGAGGCCGAGGCCGGCGACCTGCTGGCCGAGCTCGGCTACGCCTAGGTCGAGAGCGCGTCGGCGATCTGCCGGCAGAGCTCGGGCGTGCCCGCCGCGGCGATGCGCGAACGCTTCCCCAGGTCGAGCTGGGCATCGCCGAACGGACGCGGATCGTCGAAGAGCGACATCGCGATCCCGACCTCGCTGCAGAGAAGCTGCGCCGCGGCGATGTCGACCGAGCGCGCCTCCTTGAGCGAACATACGGCATCGACGCGGCCGGCGGCGAGATGGCACAGCGAAAGCGCGAGCGAACCCATCACGCGCAACCGGTGCGCGATTCCGTCGAACGCCGCGGCGCGTTCGGCGACGAGCGTCGTCAGCGTCGCCTCGAAGCTGAGGATCTCGATGCGCTCTTTCGGCCGCACGGCGCCGAGAGGCTCGCCGTCGAGCCAGGCGCCTTCGCCGCGGCGTGCTGTCCATTCTTCGCCCGAGCCGAAGTCGTAGACGTACGCGAAATGCACGTCCTCCATGCGGTCACCTTCGGCTACGGCGATCGAGACGCTGAAGAACGGGATTCCGCGCTTGGCGTTGAGGGAGCCGTCGATGGGGTCCACCACGACGAGCGTGGAGCTGCCTTCGATGCGGCCGACCTCCTCGGAGACGATCGACACGCCGAGCGGCCGGAACCGGGCGAGCACGACATGTTCCGCGGCGGCGTCGATCGCGGTCGTGTCGTCGCCGCCTTCCCCTTGCCGCAGGACGGGCTCGCGCTCGATCCGCGTCGGCAACTCGGCGAGCGCGCCGCGCACGTCCGCGGCCGCCGCGCGGCAGAGCTCGAGCCAGTCAGTCAAGTGGATGCAAGAGGAGGCCGGAGGTGAGTTTCGGATAGAAGAACGTGCTCTTCTGCGGCATGACGTCGCCGCGCTGCGCGACCTCCCACACGTCCTCGATGCGCGTCGGGCGGAGCAGGAAGGCGCCCTCCGCCTCGCCGCGGTCGACCGCGGCCTCGGCCTCCTCTCGCTGCGGCGTGTACGTCACGCCGTCGGGCTTCAGCGCGTCGACGAGCTCCGGGTCGAGGCAGTTGCCCTCGAGCAACTCGTAGCGACCGTCACCGCGGTACAGAACCGGACCGGGCAGGTCGTCGCCGGGGCGGTCGATCGGCCGCCCGGCCGCACCGTTCAGCGACCGCGCGACGCGATGCGTCGGGAAGATCGTCAAGCCCTCCTGATCGGTCGGGACGATGACTGCGAGCAGCCACGGAGACTCGCCGAATGCGAGCGCGGTCTCGTACCGGTGATGCCCGTCCGCGATGAGCAGTTGCGCATCCGCCAGCTCCTCGGTGAGCGCGTCGCCGAACTCGGCGTCCAGCCGCCACAGCTTGTCGCCGTCCACCTGGATGTCGGGCTCTCCGAGGCCGTCCACGTCGATCGTCCCGTCCCAGAGGAAGAAGAGCGGCTCGAGCTGCGTGCGCGTCGCGCGCAGGAGGCGCAGGCGGCCCTCCTTCGGGCCGGCGTGCGTCCGCTCGTGCGGCAGGATCACGCGGCTCTCGTATGGCTCAGCGTGGAGCGAGGCGATGAAGCCCTGGCGCGTGCGGGCGACGCCGTCGGGGCCGACGTAGTCCTGCGAGAGCCACCAGTACGACGGCTCCTCGTCACGCACGAGGACCCCTTCGTCCTGCCAGGCGGCGAGGTCGCCCGCGGCCTGCTCCTCCGAGTCGGGCAGCGTGAGGTGGACGACGTTGTACGGACTGCGGCCGAGGTAGTCGCCCCGCTGCTCCTCGGAGATGACGTCGTACGGAGGCGCGACGACAGCGCCGAGATCGGGTACGTCGTAGCGGAGAGCGCGAAATGGGCGAATGCGCGCCATCGAGCTCGAAGCCTAGACTCAGCAGCGATGACCGCGATCGCGCAACTGGAGGAGAACCGGACGGTCGAGGGCGTGTACGCGGTTGCGAAGAAGCAGCGCTTGCGGACGAAGAACGGCGCGCCGTACCTCGCGCTCGAGCTCGTCGATCCGAGTGGGCGCATCGCCGCGCGCGTGTGGAACGACGTCGAGCTCCTCGACGGGCGCTTCGGCGAGGGCGACGCCGTGCGCGTGCTTGGACGCGTCGAGCGCTTCCGCGACTCGCTGCAGCTCGACGTGCGGACGCTCGAGCCGGCGGCGGACGTCGACCCGGCGGGAATGGCGCCCGCCATGCGCCGCGACGCCGACGAGCTGGAGGGCTTTCTCGAGTTCCTCACAGCCGACGTGCACGACGACGGCCTGCGCGCCGTCGTGACCAAGGTGCTCGCGGTGGCGCCCCTGCGCGCGTATCCGGCGACGCCGGACGGACATCATTCGTACGCGGGCGGGCTGCTCGAGCACACGGTCGGCGTGGCGACGATCGCACGCGAGCTCTGTCAGCTCCATCCGCGACTGCGCGCCGACCTGCTGATCGCGGCCGCGCTCGTGCACGACGCCGGCCGGACGCGCGAGCTCGGACCGCCGCCGCTCTTCCAGCCGACCGAGGACGGGAAGCTGCTCGGCCACGTGCACCTCGGCCTGCGCCTGCTCGAGGACGCGGGCGCGCCCTCCGACCTGCTGCACGCCGTCGCCTGCCACCACGACGTCCGTGCAGCGCGCACCGCCGAAGCGGCCGTCCTCTACCACGCCAACCAGCTCGACGCGGTCGCAGCGACCCGGCCAGTCGACTAGTGGCTCCCGCCTACGCGCTGCTCGCCAGCCTCGCCTGGGGCGTCGGCGACTACCTCGGCGGCCTCAAGAGCCGGCTCATGCCGGCGATCGTCGTCATGGCGGCTTCGCAGCCGTTCGGCCTCGCGGCGCTCGTCGTCGCGGTCGCCGTGCGCGGCACGGGGCCACCGGGGCCGGAGGTCGCGTGGGCGGCGCTCGCGGCGGTGTTCGGGACAGCGGGCCTCGTCGGCTTCTATCGCGGGATGGCGGCGGGCGCGATCAGCGTCGTCGTTCCGCTTGCCGCCATCGCCGCCGGCATCCCCGTCATCTGGGGGCTCGCGCACGGCGACAAGGTGTCGTTCCTCCAGGAGATCGGCTTCGTCGCCGCGCTCGGCGGCGGGCTGATGGCCTCGATCGAGCGCGGCGGCGACCGTGCGCGATTCGCGGCGGGAACCGGCTGGGCGATCCTCGCGCTCGTCGGCTTCGGCTTCTACTTCATCCCGCTGCACGCGAGCGCGACGCACGACTGGCTGTGGCCGTCGCTCATCTTCCGCGCGACATCGGTGACGCTCGTTTGGTCGGCGCTGCTGCTGACGCGACAACGCGCGACGGGAACGCGGCCGCACCTCGTCGCGCTCGCCGCGGTCGGCCTGCTCGACACGGGCGGCAACACGCTGTTCGCCGCCGCGTCGTCGTCGCACGGCCTCCTCAGCGTCGTATCCGTACTCGCGTCGCTCTATCCGGCCGTCACGGTGCTCCTCGCGCGCTTCCTGCTCGGCGAGCGGGTCGAGCGTTCGCAGGACATCGGCGTGCTCGTCACGCTCGCCGGCGTCGTGCTGATCTCGGCCGGATAGCTCGACTCATGCGCCGAGTGCGCCTCTGAGCTCGTCGACCGCCTCCGGAACAAGGCGGTAGAACGCCCACGTGCCGCGCCGCGTCGACTCGACGAGACCCGCGTCGCGGAGCACCTTCAAATGATGGGAGACGGTCGGCTGCGCGATGTCGAGCGCGTCGACGAAGTTGCACACGCAGACCTCGTCGGAGGAGGCGAGGCGGTTGAGGATGGCGACGCGAGCCGGGTCGGCGAGCGCCTTGAACCGCGCCGCAAGCACGTCCGCCTCATCCGAGTCGAGCGCCGGGGTCGACGGGCCGCAACAGAGGACCGGTAACATCTTCATCGATATCCAT
>DASYFU010000419.1:0-1776 GCA_036498225.1 Gaiellaceae bacterium
GCGCGTCGATCGAGGCCTGCAGGTCCATTCCGAAGTGCACGTGCGCCAGGAACGAATGGAGGGTCCACTGGTCCTGCTGGTCGCCGCCCGGCGTTCCGAGCGCGAGCACCGGCTCGCCGTTGCGCGCGACGAGCGTCGGCGAGAGCGTCGTGCGCGGGCGCTTCCCGGGCTCGAGCGAGTTCGGGAGGCCTTCCTCGAGCCAGAACATCTGTGCGCGCGTGCCGAGACAGAAGCCGAGCTCGCGGATGACAGGCGCACCCCACAGCCAGCCGCCGCTCGGCGTGGCCGAGATCATGTTGCCCCAGCGATCGACGACGTCGAGGTGCACCGTGTCGCCGCGCGTCGGCTCGCCGACGCCGGGCGCCATCGCGCCCGTGACCGGGCCCGGCAGCCGCGGATGGTCGCCGCCCGGGCGAAGCTCCGCCGACGCCTCGTCGCCGACGAGCCCGCGCCGCTCCTCCGCGTACTCGCGCGAAAGGAGCATCTCGACCGGAACGTCGACGAACTCGGGGTCGCCGTACCAGGCCTCCCGATCAGCGAGGGCGAGCTTCGCGCACTCGGTCACCGTGTGGATGTACTCCGCGCTTGCGTGGCCCATGGAGGCGAGGTCGAAGCCCTCGAGCAGCCGCAGCTGCTGGAGAAACACGGGCGCCTGGCTCCACGGCCCCGCCTTGAGGACGGTGAGCCCGTGGTACTCGACCGCGAGCGGCGCTTCGTACGTCGCGCGCCACTCGCGCAAATCCTCCTCCGCAAGCAACCCCCGGTGTCTGACACCGGAGCTGTCCATCCACTCGCGCTCCTGGAACGCGACGATCGCCTCCGCGACAAAGCCGTCGTACCAGTCGGCGAGCGGGTCGGCGGACGACGCGAGACGACGGTATGTCTCGGCGAGCCTCGTGTTGCGGTGGAGCGATTCGCTCAACGCCGGGAGGTAGACCTCGGCGGACGACGTCCACTCGTCGCGGAAGAGCGATTCGACGTTGCGGATCGCGCGCGTGATCGCCGGGATGACGGGATAGCCGTGCTCGGCGTAGTCGATCGCGAACCGCATGACGTCGGCGAGCTCCATCGTTCCGTGGTCGCGCAGCAGCGCGAGCCAGCCGCCGAACGCGCCGGGGACGACGGCGGCCAACGGACCCGTGCCCGGAACGAGGTCGAGTCCGAGCTCGTCGCGATAGCGCTCGATCGTCGCGGCGCGCGGGGCCGGCCCTTGCGCACAGAGCACGATCGGCTCGCCGCTGGCGGCGGGCCACAGGATCGCCGGCAGATCGCCGCCCGGGCCGTTCAAGTGCGGCTCGACGACCTGCAGCGTGAAGCCGGCCGCAACGGCTGCGTCGAATGCGTTCCCGCCCTGCTCGAGCACGGCCATGCCGGCGGCCGACGCGATCCAGTGCGTGGACGCGACCATGCCGAACGTGCCTCGGAGCTCGGGGCGCGTGGTGAACACGCCCGGAAGATAGTTATTCCTCGGTTACTCGGGGACGAGCCACACCGCGCCGAGCGGCGGAAGCGTCAGAAGGGCGGAGAACGGCTGGTCGTGCCAGCCGACCGCCTCGGCCTGGACGGCGCCGAGATTGCCGACGCCGGAGCCGCCATAGAACGGCGAGTCGGTGTTCAGCAGCTCGCGCCACGTGCAGCACAACGGCATGCCGACGCGGTACTCGTAGCGCGGAACCGGCGAGAGGTTCAGGACGCACACGAGCGGCCGCTCGCCCGCGTCTTCGATGCGGGCGAACGCGAGGACGTTGTTCGACGCGTCGTTCGCCTCGAGCCAGC
>DASYFU010000420.1:0-2114 GCA_036498225.1 Gaiellaceae bacterium
CGCGCGGCGTCCGCCAGCTGCGGATGCGGTGCCGGCCGGCGGCCATGCGGCCGAGGCCGCGCCAGGCCGGCTGTCCGTCGAGCCGGGCGAGTAACGCCCTGTTAGGGAATACTCTGGGCCATGCCTGAAGACTTCATGCCGCTGAGCGGTTGGGACTACATCGAGCTGTGGGTCGGCAACGCGAAGCAGGCTGCTTACTTCTATGAGCACGGCTTCGGCTTCACCCGCACCGCGTATGCAGGCCCGGAAACAGGCGTGCGCGACCGCGCCTCGTACGTGCTCGAGCAAGGCGACATTCGCCTCGTCGTCACGTCACCGTTGCGCGAGGATCACGAGATTGCGAAGCACAACGCCCGCCATGGTGACGGCGTCAGGGACATCGCGCTGACTGTGCCGGACGCCACCGACGCGTATCGCCAAGCGGTGCAGCGCGGAGCTCGGGGCGTCGTCGAGCCGGTGCGTCTGGAGGACGAGTTCGGCTCGCTCGAGACGTCGGCGATCGCGACGTACGGCGACACCGTGCACACGTTCGTCAACCGCAGCGACTATGCGGGACCGTTCAAGCCCGGATACGTTTCCGCGTCGTCGAACGGTCAGATGGCAGGCGTTGGCTTGACGAACATCGACCACGTTGTCGGCAACGTCGAGCTCGGCCGCATGAACGACTGGGTCGAGTACTACGAACGTGTCTTCGGCATGACCGAGATGATCCACTTCTCCGACGACGACATCTCGACCGAGTACTCGGCATTGATGTCGAAGGTGATGTCGGACGGCGAAGGCAAGATCAAGTTTCCGATCAACGAGCCGGCCGAGGGCAAGCGCAAGAGCCAGATCGAGGAGTACCTCGAGTTTTACGGCGGTCCGGGCGCGCAGCACATCGCGCTCGCGTCGACGAACATCGTGGCGACCGTCGAGCAGCTCAAGGAGCGCGGCGTCCTCTTCCTCAACACGCCCGACTCGTATTACGACGAGGTGTCGGACCGGGTCGGCGAGATCGCGGAGTCATACGAGGATCTGAAAGAGCACGGCATCCTCGCCGACCGCGACGATGACGGCTACCTGCTGCAGATCTTCACAAAGACCGCGCAGGACCGGCCGACCGTGTTCTTCGAAGTGATCGAACGCCACGGCGCGCGCGGCTTCGGCGACGGCAACTTCAAGGCGCTGTTCGAGGCGATCGAGCGCGAGCAGGCGCTCCGCGGCAACCTCTAGGCTCCTCGCGGTGACTCCGCAGCGGCGGACTGCGCTCATCTCCGTGCTGGTCGCGGTCGCTCTGATCGGGCTGAAGCTGGGGACGGGCCTCGCGACGCACAGCCTCGGGCTTCTCTCGGAGGCTGCGCACTCGGGCACCGACCTCGTCGCGGCGCTCCTGACGTTCTTCGCAGTCGGCGTCGCGGCGCGGCCGGCCGACGTCGGCCATCAGTACGGGCACGGCAAGGCCGAGCATCTCTCGGCGCTCGGAGAAGGCGCGATTCTCGTGCTTGCGAGCCTCGCGATCGTCTGGCGCGGGATTGTGCGCCTGACCGGCAGTGCGCATCCTCACGTCGACGCAGCCTGGTACGCGCTCGTCGTGATCGGGATCGTGATCGTTCTCGACATCGCACGCACGGTCGCCTCCGCGCGCGCGGCGAAGCGGTTTCACAGTGCTGCGTTCTCCTCGAACGCGCTGCACTTTGCGACCGACCTCGGCGGCTCGGTCGCGGTGCTCATCGGACTGCTCCTCGTGCGCGAGGGCTATCCGAAGGCAGACTCGATCGCGGCGCTCTTCGTCGCCTGCATCGTGCTCGCCGCTGCCGTCCGCCTCATGCGCGGAAACGTCGACGTCCTCATGGATCGCGTGCCCACCGATGCCGAGGCGGCGGCACGCGCGGCGATCGCCGGACTCGAGCCCGCGATCGAGCTGCGGCGGCTTCGCATGCGACAGGCGGGGGGGAGGGTGTTCGCCGACGTCGTGATCGGCGTTCCGTATGACGCGGCGATCGGGCAGGGTCACGCTGCGGCGGACGCCGTTGAGCGTGCGCTCGAGTCGGCGCTGCCTGAAGCCGACGTTGTCGTGCACGTGGAGCCGATGGAGAGCGATGCCGCGGTGCGCGAGCGCGCGCTCGCGGCTG
>DASYFU010000421.1:0-2045 GCA_036498225.1 Gaiellaceae bacterium
TCGGCCCGCCGACCGACGAGATGCGCCGGCTGTTCGACCACACGGTCGCCGCGCAGCAGGTCGCGTTCGACGCGCTACGGCCGGGCGTCACGTGCGCCGACGTCGACAACGCGGTGCTGCGCTACTTCGAGGAGAACGATCTGCTCCCTTACTGGCGTCAGCACGTCGGCCATGCGATCGGCCTGCGCAACCACGAGGCGCCGTTCCTCGACGCCGGCGATCGCACGGTCGTCGAGCCGGGCATGGTGTTCACGATCGAGCCGGGGGTCTACGACGCCGCCGTCGGCGGCTTCCGCCACTCGGACACGGTCGCCGTCACGCCGGACGGGATCGACGTGCTCACCGAGTACCCGCGAGACATCGAGAGTCTCACGATTCCCGTCTGAGCTCGTCAGGCGAGGTGTTGACGACGTACCCCGCGCCGAGCGCGACGTCAGCCCGAGCGCGGTGACCAGCGAAACGTCTTGACCGCGACGAGCGCACCGGCCACGCCCCACGCAGCGACGATCGCAAGGCTCGTCCAGTCGATGCCGGTCCCCGTCGTCGTCGGATCGAAGGCCTTCAAGAACGCCTCGTACAGCCGCTTCACGGGAAACACCCCGGCGATGCTGCGTACGCCGCTCGGGATCTGGTCGTCCGGGATGAAGACGCCCGAGATGAAGTAGAGCGGCAGGATGATGAAGTTCGTGATCGGCGCCGCAGCGTTCTCGGAACCGATCGCGCCGGTCAGTGCGAACCCGAGCGCGGCGAACGAGAACGCTCCGACGAACAACGCGAGCAGCGCGCCGACGATCGGCTGACCGGGGATCGAGACGCCGTAGACCACCCGTCCGATCGCGACGAGGACGACGAACAGGAGCACCGCCGTGACGGCCGAGGTGCCGGTACGGCTCGTCAGGAACGCCCAGGTGGGAAGCGGCGTCTTCCGCAGCCGCTTCAACAGGCCGCGCTCCCGCGAGACCGTCAACGAGATCGCGAGGTTCGTGAACGTCGTCGAGATCACGCCGAGCGTCACGATCCCGGGCAGGTAGTACGTCGACCCCTTGATCAGCCCGTGACCCGGCAGGGCGAGGTTCTTGTTGCCGAAGATGCTCACGAAGATGAAGAGGAACATCACCGGCAGTACGACGGCGAAGAACGTCGCAGCCGGATTCCGCCAGAACGTCTTCTGGTCGTAGCGGAACTGGTGCAGGACGAGCCGAGCGCCGCTCATTGGCCAACCTTCGGTTGGCCAATGGCATCCCGCTCCCGGCGCCGGCGAAGCCGGCGCCTCCGCTCCTTGATGAGCTCCGTCAAGCCTACGCTCATTACTCCGCCGTCAGCTCGAGATAGACGTCTTCCAGGCTCCGGCGGCGCACCTCGAGCTCGGGAAGGTCGACGCCCCGCTCGAGCGCCCATGCCGTGAGCGCATGCACCGCGGGCACCGGCGCGTCCGCATGCACCTCGACGCGTCCGTTCGCGACCTCGTGCGCCTGCCCGACCGCGGGCGGGAGCTCCGACAGCGCGACGCCCGCCGGAAGACGGAAGCCGATGCGCACGCCCCTGCGCCCTGCAAGCTCATCCGGCGTTCCCTCCGCCTTGATCTCGCCCTTGGCGATGATCGCCACGCGGTCGGCGAGCGCCTGCGCTTCGTCCATGTAGTGCGTCGTGAGGAACACGGTTTTCCCGGACGCGCGCAGCGAGTCGACGATCCGCCACGCTGCGCGCCGCGCGACCGGGTCGAACCCCGTCGTCGGCTCGTCGAGGAACAGCAGCTCCGGATCGCCGATCAGCGCAAGCCCCATGTCGAGCCGGCGCTGCTGGCCGCCCGACAGCTTGCCGGCGCGAAGGTCGTACTGGCCCTCCAGGCCGACGAGCTCGGCGATCTCGTCCACCGGCCGCGGCCGCGGGTAGTAGCCGGCGAACTGCTCGAGCGACTCGCGCACCGTCAGGTCGGGCTCGACCTGCCAGTTCTGAAGCATCAGCCCGATGCGCGCCGTCCACGCGCGGTCCCCGCGCGCCGGGTCCTCGCCGAGCACGCGCACCTCGCCCGCGGATCGCTCGCG
>DASYFU010000422.1:0-6801 GCA_036498225.1 Gaiellaceae bacterium
AGGGATGCTCTGCGCGCGCGGTGGCGGCCTGGCGCCCGCCCCGTGCGCTAGTCCGCCAGCGCGTAAGCCGGCTTCGCCCGGCTTACGCGCAGGCCTTGGTCGTGGCTTGGGGCAGGCGGTCTACTGCTTAAGCGTTCCGCCGGTGTCGACCATCCGGGCCGGAGCGAACGCGTAGCGTTCGAGCCGACGCCGTCCCCGTGTAAGAGATACACGCGTCCATAACCGGGAGACCCACCTCCCGCCCCGTCCAGGCGAGCCTATCGCCGCGCCTGCCGCGCATGGTGACGCAAACGTGTGGGTTCTTTAACGATTCGTTCACCCGGAAGGATCGGCCGCGTCGCCCGCTAACCTAGACCTCCGGGCTTTGCGGACGACGCTGAAGAGAGGAATCGGCCGCGGAGCGGCTGTTAACGGCAACGGCCACGGCGTTCTTCCACCGGGCGCAGTGGAGCCGATGCGGCGCTACCGGCAGCCCGATCCCCCGCGCCGTTCGACGAAGCGTCTCCTCGCGCAGGTCTTCGGCTGGATCATGCTCGCGCTGCTCGTCGTCGCCGCCGGGCTCGGCGGCGGCCTCTACCTGTACGCGCACCAGACGCTCAACGCGCTCGCGCCGCACTCGAAAGCGGTCAAGGAGTCGACGAAGTACCTGCACACCGTCCCGCCGTCGCAGCCGGCCGTCGGCCTGCTCATCGGCTACGACGCGCGCGCAGGCGTCGACTCGTTCGGCGCTTCGGGATCGCGCTCCGACACGATCATGCTGGTTCGGGCCGATCCGCAGCAGAACACGTTGTCGTTGTTCTCGTTCCCGCGCGACCTCGTCGTCCCGATCTATTGCCACGACCAGACGACGCCGATCACCACCGACCGCATCAACTCCGCGTGGACGAGCTGCGGGCCGGCCGGAACGCTGAACACGGTCGAGAAACTGACCGGCATCCCCGTCAACTACATCATCACGATCGACTTCCACGGCTTCAAGCTGCTCGTCAACAAGCTGCACGGCATCTACATCGATGTCGACCACAGGTACCTGAATACGGTCGGCGGCCCGAACGGCTACGCCACGATCAACCTCGAGCCGGGCTACCAGCTGCTCAACGGGCAACAGGCGCTCGACTTCGTGCGTTTCCGTCACACGGACAGCGACCTCTATCGCGTCGCGCGCCAGCAGCTCTTCATCGAGTCGCTGAAGGATCGGCTCGCCAACGGCGTCTCCGTCTTCCAGATCCCGCAGCTGATCGGCGCGCTCAAGGGCAGCGTCGAGATCGGCAGCGGCAACTGCTCGACGTGCCCGCCGAGCTTCTCCGAGATCGAGTCGTATGCGGGGCTCGCATACAAGCTTCCTCCCGGTCATCTCTTCCGCGTCACCTTGCAGAACCTCCAGCCGTACGGCATCGCCAACGCCGAGCTGATCGCCCAGCCCTCGGACGTGCAGGCCGCCGTGAGCTCGTTCGAGCATCCGGACGTCAAGCAGGCGGCGACGGCGACCGCCGTCGCACTCGGCCAAAAGCCGAAGCCGCCGAAGAGCCCGGCGCTGAAAGCCGACCAGATCACGACGCTCGTCCTCAACGGCACGACGATCCCGGGTCTCGCGCGGGACACCTCGTACAAGTTGTCGGTCGCGGGCTTCCATACGGTGCAGCTGCCTGCGAACGTCCTTGCCGACGCTCCGAGCCAGGGGTTCTACGGAACGACCATCTATTACGACCCCGTGCAGGCGCAGGCGAAGCAGGCGGCGACGGAGCTGAAGGCGGCATTCGGGCTCCACACGACGATCGCGCAGCTTCCGCCCGAGCTGTCCGGGTTCGCGCAGGAGGCGGGGAACCCGTTGACCATCAGCGTCATCGGCTCGAGCTTCAACGGCCAGCTGGTGAATCCGCAGGCGAACGTCGTGCCGCCGCCGGCCCACACTCTGCCCGCGGTGCGCCGTGACCCGGCGCTGACGAGCTACTCGCTCGAGCAGGTGCGCTCGAAGATCCCGTTCCGCATTCTCGACCCGACCAACGTCGAGCAGAGCTCCCAGCTCTCGTCGCTCGAAGGGGTCCGCGCCTTCGTACCTGCTCCGCAGCACCACGAGCTCGTCATGAGCTTCGTGACGGGGGCGGGCAACGTCTACTGGCAGGTGATCGAGACCGACTGGACGGACGCGCCGATCCTTCGCCACCCGACGGCCTTCCAGCGGATCGCCGGGAGGACGTACCGGCTCTACACCACCGGCGGGAACATCCACATGATCGTCCTGCGGCAGGGCGGGGCGACGTACTGGGTCGTCAACACGCTCCGCGACGAGCTCTCCAACGAGACGATGATCGCGATCGCGAAGGGCCTGCAGCCCCTCGCAAAAGCGCACTAGGCTTCGCCCGTGGCGAAGATCGGGATGTTCGGCGCCGGCTACGTCGGCCTGGTCACGGGCGCGTGCTTCGCCGACCTCGGCCACGAGGTCGTCATCCGGGACATCCTCCCCGAGCGGATCGAGCGCCTTGTGGCGGGAGAGATCCCGATCTACGAGCCCGGCCTCGACGCGGTCATCGAACGCAACCGCGAGCGGCTCGCGTTCACGCTCGACGTGCGCGAGGCCGTCGACGGGGCCGACTTCCTGTACGTCGCCGTCGGAACGCCGCCGACCGAGTCGGGGGACGCCGACCTCGCCGCCGTCTGGGCGGTGGTCGACGAGCTGCCGGACGACGTCCCGGGACGGCCGGTCGTGGTCATGAAGAGCACGGTTCCCGTCGGCACCGGCGCACACGTGCGCGCACGCCTCGATGCGCGTGGGCTGACGAACGTCGGCTACGTGTCGAATCCGGAGTTCCTTGCCGAGGGGAGCGCCGTCGCGGACTTCACGCGCCCCGACCGCATCGTGGTCGGCTCCTTCGACCCGGACGACGCGCAGCGCGTGGTCGAGCTGCACGCAGGCATCGACGGCCAGATCGTCCACACGGACGTTCCGTCGGCCGAGCTCGTCAAGCTCGCCGCGAACGCGTTTCTGTCGACGCGCATCAGCTTCATCAACGAGATCGCCAACGTGTGCGAGCTCGTCGGCGCCGACGTCGTCGATGTCGCGCGCGGCGTCGGGCTCGACCATCGACTCGGGCCGCACTTCCTTCGCGCGGGCATCGGTTTCGGCGGCAGCTGCTTTCCGAAGGACGTCTCTGCCCTCAAGCAGCTCGCCGGCAACGAGGGCTATCCGTTCATGCTGTTGCACGCCGTCTGGGAGGTGAACGAGCTGCAGAAGCGGCGCGTCGTCCAGAAGCTGCAGAAGCATCTCGGCCCGCTGCGCGGCAAGAAGATCGCGCTCCTCGGTCTTGCGTTCAAGCCGAATACCGACGACATGCGCGAGGCCCCGAGCCGTGTCATCGCGTACCGGCTTCTCTCGGAGGGCGCGCAGGTGCGCGCGTGGGATCCGGTCGCGCATCCCGCCGACCTCGTCGGTATCGAGTTGTGCGATTCGGTGCTCGACGCCGTGCGGGACGCGGACGCCGCCGTCATCGTCACCGAGTGGCCCGAGCTCGCATCTCTCGCGTCGGCGGAGGTGCGTGACGCGATGGCGAACCCGCTCATCGTCGACGGCCGCAACCTGCTCGACCCGGAGGCGGCGCAGGCCGCCGGCTTCGCGTACGAGGGGATCGGGCGTCCCCGGCACGCGTCGCCCGTCACGGTCTGATGGAGGCCCTGCTCCTTGCGGGCGGCAAGGCCGAGCGCATGGGGGAGGCCGCGCAAGGCCTGCCGAAGCCGCTCATCCCGGTCGGTGGGTTCCCGCTCGCCGAGTACACGGTCGGCCGTCTCGTCGTCGCGGGCGTCACGCGTGTGATCGTCGCGTGCCGCGCGGGGCAGGAGGACGTCTTCGTCAATGCGCTCGCCGGCCTCGGCGCCGAGATCGAGCCGGTGGGCGAGCACGAGCCGCTCGGACGGGGCGGTGGCCTGCGCCTCGCCGCCTCGAAGCGCAAGGAGTCCGGCGCCGTGCTCGCGCTGAACGGCGACGAGCTGCTCGACGTCGACTTCCGCACGCTGGTCGACGATCACGACCGCTCCGGCGCCGCTGCGACGATCGTCGTCTCGCAGGTGAGCTCGCCGTTCGGCGTCGTCTCGATCGACGACGACGGCGTCATCTCCGGCTTCCGCGAAGCGCCACTCTTGGCCGACTGGGTCAACTCCGGCGTCTACGTGCTCGGCGACGAGGCGCTCGCACGCCTGCCCGAGCGCGGCGACCACGAGCTCACGACGTTCCCCGAGCTCGCCGCAGAGGGCAAGCTACGCGGGCACCGGCACAACGGCGTGTGGCTGACGCTGAACACGCCGAAGGATCTACGTCGCGCCGAGGAGTTCATGGCTGCGCATCCCGACTGGAAGCCGAAGCGCAGCGTATGAGCGTGGACAGCCCGAACTTCGAAGGGCTCGACCGGTGGGCGTTCGACGCACGCCGGGTCCAGAAGCCATGGGGGTGGGAGCTCATCTGGGCGCAGGCGGAGGCGTACGTCGGGAAGATCCTCTTCGTGCGTGCCGGCGAGTCGCTCAGCCTCCAGTACCACGAGCACAAGGACGAGAGCTGGTACATCGAGAGCGGCCGCGCGAAGCTCGAGCTCGGCGACAGCGGCGACCCCGTCCTCAACACCGAGGTGATCGCCCCCGGCATGTGCTTCCGCTTCCGCCCGGGCACCGTCCACCGGGTCACGGCTCTCGAGGACACGACCATCCTCGAGGTCTCGACCCCGCAGCTGGACGACGTCGTCCGGCTCGAGGACGCGTACGGGCGGAAAGGGACGAACGCACCCTGACACAGATGTGTTAAGGTTGCGTCGATGGACGGCGCCCACGTCTCTGAAGCGGCTGCACGCACGGGCTGGTCGCCGCGCATGCTCCGCTACCTGGAGCGAGGCGGGCTCGTCGTCCCTGCACGGACGGCGGCGGGCTACCGGCGCTACGGGCTCCGCGAGCTGAACCAGCTGCGCTCGCTCACCGACCTCCGCCGCAGGTTCCACGTTGACATCGCCGAGATGGCGTTCGCGGCGCGGTTACGTCGTGAGCCGGAGCTCCGGCGGGCGGTCGACGGCTGGCTCGCCGGCGCGGACGACCTCGCGTGGGTGGAGTGGGAGCAGCGCAAGCACGAGAAACTTCTCGCCGCATAACGAAAGGATCGAATGGCAGCGACGAAACGCTACGACGTGAAGGATCTCGCCCTTGCGGGCGAGGGCAAGCGCCGGATCGAGTGGGCCGACCGCCAGATGCCGGTGCTCGCCGCGATCCGGGACCGCTTCGCGCGCGAACAGCCGCTCAGTGGGCACCGCATCTCCGCGTGCCTGCACGTGACGACGGAAACGGCGAACCTCATGCGCACGCTGAAGGCCGGCGGCGCGGACGTCGTGCTCTGTGCGTCCAATCCGCTCTCGACGCAGGACGACGTCGCCGCAGCGCTCGTCGAGGAGTACGACATCTCGGTCTTCGCGATCAAGGGCGAGGACCACGACACGTACTACTCGCACATCGAGGCCGCGGTCGACCACAAGCCGCACCTGACGATGGACGACGGCGCCGACGTGATCGGCGTCCTCCACTCGGCTCGGCGCGAGCAGCTCGGCGATATCATCGCCGGCACGGAGGAGACGACCACCGGCGTCATCCGGCTGAAGGCGCTGGAGGCAGAGGGCAAGCTCGGCTTCCCGATCATCGCGGTGAACGAGGCGCAGACGAAGCACCTCTTCGACAACCGCTACGGCACCGGCCAGTCGACGGTCGACGGAATCATCCGCGCGACGAACGTGCTCCTTGCCGGCAAGAAGTTCGTCGTTGCCGGTTACGGCTGGGTCGGACGCGGCGTCGCGTCGCGCGCACGCGGCATGGGCGCGCAGGTGATCATCACCGAGGTCGATCCGCTGCGGGCGCTCGAAGCGTCGATGGACGGGTTCGACGTCATGACGATGGAGCGGGCTGCCGTGGTCGGCGACATCTTCTGCACCGCGACGGGCGATAAGCACGTCGTCGCGAAAGAGCACATCGAGCTGATGAAGGACGGCGCGATCCTCTGCAACACGGGCCACTTCAACGTCGAGATCGACATCCCGGCGCTGCGTGCGCTCGCGACCGACACGCGCATGGCGCGCGAGTTCGTCGAGGAGTTCACGCTCGCCAACGGGAACCGGCTGTACCTGATCGCCGACGGCCGGCTCGTCAACCTCGCGGCCGCCGAGGGCCATCCCGCCCTCGTCATGGACATGTCGTTCGCCAACCAGGCGCTCGGCGTCGAGTACGCCGTCCAGCACGCGGGCGAGCTCGACCGCAAGGTGTACCCGGTGCCGGCCGAGATCGACAAGGAGATCGCACGGCTCAAGCTCGAGACGATGGGCGTGGACATCGACACGCTGACCGAGGAGCAGGCGAGGTACCTCGCCTCGTGGGACGAGGGGACCTAGAGCCGGAGGACATCGTTCGGTTGGAGGAGGACGGCCCGCGGGTCGTCCTCCTCGACCAGCGACGCCTGCCGGACGAGGAGATCGAGTACAGCTGCGCCTCGGCCGCCGAGGTGGCGGAGGCGATCCGGACGATGGTCGTCCGCGGCGCTCCCGCGATCGGCGTTGCGGCCGCATACGGGCTCGCGCTCGCGGCGCTCCGCGGTGACGATCTCGACGACGCGGCCGCAGTCCTCGCTGCGTCGCGGCCGACGGCGGTGAACCTGTCGTGGGCGCTCGCGCAGATGCGCGACGACCCGACGCCCGAGCGGGCGCGTGCGCTGCATCTCGAGGAGGTCGACCGCTGCCGCCGGATGGCCGCGCACGCGGCCGACCTGTTCGGTCCCGGGACCCGGGCCCT
>DASYFU010000423.1:0-4247 GCA_036498225.1 Gaiellaceae bacterium
TGCAGCCCATCTTCGCGGCGAGCGCCTCGCCGGCCGCTTCCGCCTGCGCGAGCGTCGGGACGGACTCCGCATACGTGCCGCTCTCGACGATCGCGCGCTGGAACAGCCCCTTGGCGCCGGGCGAGACGAGAAGCGAGCGCACGCTCAGACCGCCGGCCGACTCCCCGAAAACCGTCACCTTTGCGGGGTCGCCGCCGAAGCGGGCGATGTTCCGCTTGACCCACGCGAGCGCGAACTGCTGGTCCATGAGGCCGTAGTCCCCGGAGTCGTGCGTCGACGACTCGGCGCTCAGCGCCGGATGCGCGAGGAACCCGAGCAGGCCGAGCCGGTAGTTGATCGTCACGGCGATGACGCCGCGCTTCACGAGCGCCGTCGGGTCGTAGTCGGTGCTCTCGCCGGTGATGAGCGAGCCGCCGTGGATCCAGAACATGACCGGCAGCTTCGACCCGGGCGTCGCGTTCGCCGGCGTATAGACGTTGAGGAAGAGGCAGTCCTCGTCCGTGCTCGGCACGCCGAACGCGCCCAGCGTCTGCGGACAGGGAGAGCCGAACTGGGTTGCGGTGCGAACGCCCGTCCAGCGCGGGTAGGGCTGCGGCGGTCGCCAGCGCAGCGCGCCGACGGGCGGCGCCGCATACGGAATGCCGCGGAAGGCGCGGATCCCTCCGGAGATCGCGCCGCGCAGGGCGCCGTCGTCGGTGGCGACCACCGCCGGATTTGCCTTCGGCTTCTTCGGCTTGTGCGTCGCCGCCGACGCCACGCCCACAACAACCGCCGCAGCCAGACACGTGCCCACCAGCACCGTGATCTTCATGGCGACTCCTTCGTTGAACGGCCGTTCAACGGGAGTCTAGGGGATCGCTACAGCGCCGCGCGCGTCGCCGACCCGGCGAGCCGGGCCTTCAGGCGGAGGATCGCCTTCGTGTGCAGCTGGGAGACCCGCGACTCGGTCACTCCGAGCACCTCTCCGATCTCGCGCAGGGTCAGCTCCTCGTAGTAGTAGAGCGTGACGACGAGCTTCTCCCGCTCGGGGAGGCGGGCGATGGCGTCGGCGATCGCCTCGCGCAGCTCCGTCTGCGACAGCGCACCCTGCGGGTCGGGCGCCTCGGTGTCCTCGATCGTGTCGATGAGGGCGACCTGGTCGCCGCTCGAGCCGGAGATCGTCCACAGCTCGTCGAGCGCCGCGATCGAGGAGCGGGAGATCTCGGACAGGCTCTCGTTCAGCTCCTCCTCGGTCAGGCCGAGCTTCGTCGCGATCTCCTCGTCGGTCGGCGCCCGGCCGAGCTTCGCCTCGAGCTCGCCGATCGCGCGCTCGATGTCGCGCGCGCGGGAGCGAACGGAGCGCGGCACCCAGTCGAGCGCGCGCAGCTCGTCGATGATCGCGCCGCGGATGCGGGCGATCGCGTACGTCTCGAACTTCACGTCTCGTTCGGGGTCGTAGCGCTCGATCGCGCCGATCAGGCCGAGGAGACCATAGGAGACGAGATCCTCGTCGTCGACGTGGGCCGGCAGCCCGCTTCCGAGGCGGCCGGCGACGTACTTCACGAGCGGCGCATACGTGACGATCAGACGGTCGCGGATGGCCGGATCGCCCTTGGCGCGGTACTCGCGCCAGAGCGCCTGCATCTCGTCGGGACGGCTCACGTGGAGAGAATACGGCGTGCGCGGGCCATTTCCCCTCAGCGCCTGAACGCGGAGAGGGCGAGCGACCCCATCCAGGCCGCGACCGCGGCCGCCGCGACGGCGATGACCCACCCTCGCGTGCCGTGCCCGGTGGCCGCGACGGCGACCAGCAGGAACGCCGCGGCGAGCGCCGAGAAGAGGATTCCGAGGCCCCTGCGCTGCACCGGACGACGGTACTATCCGGCAGGCCTAGGGGCGTAGCTCAGTTGGTAGAGCGGCGGTCTCCAAAACCGTAGGCCGGGGGTTCGAGTCCCTCCGCCCCTGTGGAAGTCGCGACGTTGTCGTAGCGCGTCATCGGGTAGTCAGAGGGCATGCTGCTCGCCCCCTCCCCCTCCACCATCCGGCGGGCGCGGCGGGAGGTGGCTTGCTCGGACGCCGTGGCGGATGCCGCTATCGCCTTCCGCCGCGAGCGCGGCCGCCGGGGCGACCAGGAGCTCGAGCAGGCGCTCTCCCGCGGCTCCGCCGCCCTGCTCTCCGACGCGTTCGAGCTCGGCTGGTGGCGCGACGAGGGCGGCAGCTTCGCCCACTACCTCCTCTCCTTCAGCCTCGAGTGGGTCTGGGAGGAGCTCGCGTCGGGCGGCACGTCGGTCTACCCGCACCCGTGGCGGTTCCGTCAGCCGGGCCACGGGATGTCGATGGCGATCGCGTACGCCGACCGCTTCTACCCGCACGCGCTGCGCCCGCTCGAGCTCGACGCCTGGTCGCGGACGGAGATGAGCTGGGGACGGCGCGCGCTCTCCGCTCTCGGCGGCCTCGGTACCTGGTACCCGGTGACGCCGGCGCTCTACGACGGACGCTGTAGGCCCCTCCGCTCCTGGCCGTCGAGCCGCGGCCGCACGCAGCTCGCCGCGTTCATCGCGGGCGCGCGCCTGCCCTTCGACACGATCGTGAACAGCCGTCGCGTCACGGATCGATCGCAGCTCGTGCGCACGCTGCTGCACGAGGAGACGCACGCCGGCTTCTGGCGCGCGTACCGGCGCGAACCGAACCGCCTCGCCGCGTCCATCGAGGAGAACGTCGTGCAGCTGTTCGAGCTCGCAGTCGTGCTCGCGCTGCGCGACGGCGTCCTCCCCACCGTGGACGAGGTCGAGCGCGTCGCACGGCGCGACCTGCGACACGGCGTCCTCGAGATGATCGAGGCCTCGGGCGGCGGAGACATCCGCACGGTGTGCCGCCGGGCACGCGCGATCACCGTGCAAGCCTCGCGGTATGAGCGCGAGGGCGATGTCGCCGCGCTGCTCAACCGGCGCGCCGGCGGACGCCGACCGGTCTACGCCTGGAGATACGCGCTTCGCTAGGCCTCGTCGCGCCGATCGAGCCGGGACTTGAACGCGTCGCGCAGCGCGCGGTCCGACATGCGCTTCGCCGGCTCCGGCTCCGGCTCGGGATTGCGGCGCTTCACGTTCGTGACCTCGTCGCTGCGCTCGCCGTACGACCGCGCGTAGACCTCCTCCTCGGCCAGAGGCGGGAGCTCGGCGCGACTACGGCTGCGGCGGCGCAGCACGGCACGACTCCTATCACTCCGGAGCGTCTAGTGCCAGCTGGCGATACTCCACGAGGCCGGACACTCCCACCCCGACCAGACGGAGCGCACCTGGCCGGTCGTGGAGGCCGCGGTCGAGCAGCCGGCAGGCGAGGTCGCCGATCTGGCCCGGGTCGTCGATGCCGATGTCGAGCGAGGTGGAGCGGCTGCGGATCGAGAAGTCGGCGTAGCGGAGCTTCGTCGTCACCGTCCGCGCGGTCTGGCCGCGCGAGCGCAGGTGCCCGGCGACCTCGTTCGCCATGCCGCGCAGCTCGTCGTGCAAGCGCTCGCGATCGACGAGGTCGCGCTCGAACGTGTTCTCGACCGAGATGGAGATGCGCTCGACCTGCGTGTCCAGACCCCGCGGGTCGATGCCGCGCGCGCGGTCGCGCAGCAGGGCGCCGACGCTCCCGGGCAGCAGCCGGCGCAGGTCGTCGTCTTCCAGCGCCGCGAGCGCTCCGATCGTGTCGACGCCGCCGACGCGCAACCGCTCCTCCGCCTTCGGTCCTACGCCGGGCAGCCGCCGCACGTCGAACGGCGCGAGGAACCCCGCCTCCTGCCCGGGGACGACGACAGTGAGCCCGCCGGGCTTGCGCGCATCGCTCCCGATCTTCGCGACGACCTTGCACGGCGCGACGCCGAGCGAGCACGTCAGGCTCGTCGCCGCGCGCACGGCCGTCTGCAGCGCCTCGGCGACGACGCGCGCCTGGAGGAAGTCGGACGCCACCTCGCCGAGATCGAGGTACCCCTCGTCGATGCCGGTCTGCTCGACCGTGGGGACGATCCCGCGCACGGTCGACCAGACGGAGCGCGAGTACTCGCGGTAGACGCTGTGGCGCGGCCGGACGAACACCGCCTGCGGACAGCGCCGCGCCGCCTCCGCCGAGCTCATCGCAGAGTGAATCCCGAAGCGCCGCGCCACGTAGTTCGCGGTCGCGACCACCCCGCGCCCCTGCGGGTCGCCACCGACGATGAGCGGCTGCGACCGCAGCTCGGGATGCTCGAGCTCCTCGACCGCTGCATAGAAGGCGTCGAGATCGAGATG
>DASYFU010000424.1:0-1694 GCA_036498225.1 Gaiellaceae bacterium
CCGGCCGCGTTGTCGAGTCGGGTGCGCGCGGCGACGTGCTCCAGCGTCCGCGGCACCCGTACACGCGCGCGCTTCTCGACGCACTCCCGCATCCGGAGGCGGCGAAGGAGCGGCCGCTGATCGCCATCGGGGGGTCGCCGCCGACCCCGGGCCACATCCCGTCCGGCTGCGCCTTCCACACGCGGTGCACATATGCGGTCGACTCCTGCCTCGTCAACGTCCCCGACCTGGTGACTGTCTCCGACCGTCGGCTTGCATGTCCCGTCGACCCGTTCTCGGCATGAGCGCGCTCGAGCTTCGGGACGTCGTCGTCGACTACGAGCGCCGAGGTGGGGGCCAGGTGCGTGCGGTTGCCGGCGCGAGCCTGGACGTCGAGCGCGGCCAGATCGTCGGCCTCGTCGGCGAGTCGGGCTGCGGCAAGTCGACGCTCGCGCGCGCGGCCGTCGGCCTCGTTCCTGCGACGAGCGGGAGCGTCGTCTTCGACGGCGAGCCCGTTTCGCCGATGACGCGAAGGGCTCGCCCCGCCGCCCTCGTTCGGCTGCAGCTCGTCTTCCAGAATCCGTACTCGTCGCTCAACCCGCGCCGCACCGCGGGCTCCCAGATCGCGGACGGGATCGATTCCCGGGCGAAGACGGCCCGGGCGGCGCGTGTTCGTGAGTTGTGCGAGCTCGTCGGGCTTCCGGGCGTCGCGGCATCGCGGTATCCGCACGAGTTCTCCGGCGGACAGCGCCAGCGCATCGCAATCGCGCGCGCGCTCGCCGCGGACCCCGCGGTGATCGTGCTCGACGAGCCGCTCGCGTCGCTCGACGCATCGGCGCAGGCGCAGCTCGCCAACCTCCTTGCGGCACTGTCGCGCGACCTCGGCCTCGGGCTCCTGCTCATCTCGCACGATCTGGCCATCGTCAGGCACGTCGCCGACCGCGTGTCGGTCATGTACCTCGGGAAGATGGTGGAGTCAGGCGCGACGCTCCCGCTGTGGACCATGCCTGCGCACCCGTACAGCGAGGCGCTCATCTCCGCCGTTCCGCGCCCGGACGGCGGCGGTTTCCTCCCCGAAAGCCTGCCCGGCGAGGTCCCAGACCCCGCGCGGCCGCCGAACGGGTGCCGGTTTCATCCGCGCTGCCCGTACGCCTTCGAACCGTGCACAAGCGACGAACCGCCGCTGGTGGCGCTCGCGGACGGCCGGACCGTTGCCTGCTGGCTGCAGCCGGAAGGCTCGACGCCGGAACCTCCCGCGACGCGGGCTGCAAACCTGGTCGACGCTGCGGACGTCAAATAGTGTCAGAGGGCAGGATCCCCCGAGGAAGAGGAGTCTCCCGTTGAAATGGCTCATCCCCGTCGCTGCCGTGGTGGCACTTGCGTGCACGACCGCAGCATTTGGAGCGAGCGCGCATCGCACCGCAAGCGCGACGCTCGTCGTCGATAACTCGTTCACGATCAAGACGTCGGACCCGCAGCGCGCGTTCGATCCGACCGCCTCGATCATCGATCGCGCTCTCTACGACACGCTGTTCACGTACAAGGGCGGTAATCTCGCGAATCCGATTCCGCTGCTCGTCTCCTCGTGGAAGGCGACGAACGGCGCGAAGACCTTCACGTTCCAGTTGAAGAAGAACGTTCACTTCGCCAACGGCACGCCGTTGACGTCGAAGGACGTCGTCTTCTCGCTGAACAGACTCGTGAACATCAAGGGC
>DASYFU010000425.1:0-6901 GCA_036498225.1 Gaiellaceae bacterium
CGGGGCCAGGCGCTGCACGCCGGCAGCGAGAAGGCCGTCGCGCGCCGTCGCGACGAGGGGCGACTCCTGGCCCGCGAGCGCGCCCAGCAGCTCTGCGATCCCGGCTCGTTCGTCGAGCTCGACCGCTACGTCCGCCACCGCGAGTCGAACTTCGGGATGATGGAGCGGCGCCCCTACGGCGACGCGGTCGTCACCGGGTTCGGCACGATCTTCGGGCGCAAGGTCTTCGTCTTCTCGCAGGACTTCACCGTGTTCGGCGGCTCGCTGAGCGAGGTGTTCGCGGAGAAGATCTGCAAGGTGATGGACATGGCGGTGAAGTACGGCTGCCCGATCATCGGCATCAACGACTCGGGGGGCGCGCGCATCCAGGAGGGCGTCGTCTCGCTCGCCGGCTACGCGGAGATCTTCTGGCGCAACGTGCAGGCGTCGGGCGTCGTCCCGCAGATCAGCCTCGTCATGGGGCCGTGCGCGGGCGGCGCCGTCTACTCGCCCGCGATGACCGACTTCGTCTTCATGGTCGAGGGCTCGTCGTACATGTTCATCACCGGCCCCGACGTGGTGAAGACCGTGACCGGCGAGGAGGTGACGTTCGAGGAGCTCGGAGGCGCGGCGACGCACGCGACGAAGTCCGGCGTCGCGCACTTCACGTCGCCGGACGAGGACGCGTGCCTCGAGGACGCGCGCTACCTCCTCTCGTTCCTGCCGCAGAACAATCGCGAGCGGCCGCCGTTCACGACGCCGACCGATGCGCGCGACCGTGAAGACGCGGAGCTCGACTCGCTCATCCCGGACAACGCGAACAAGCCGTACGACATGCACGACGTCATCAGGCGCGTCATCGACGGCGGGGAGTTCCTCGAGGTGCACGAGCGCTGGGCCGAGAACATCGTCTGCGGCTTCGCTCGGCTCGGCGGCCACCCGGTCGGGATCGTCGGGAACCAGCCGCGCACGCTCGCCGGCGTGCTCGACATCGCGTCGTCCGAGAAGGCGGCGCGCTTCGTGCGTACGTGCGACGCGTTCGGTGTCCCGATCGTGACCTTCGTCGACGTGCCCGGTTTCCTACCCGGAACGGCGCAGGAGTGGGGCGGCATCATCCGCCACGGCGCGAAGCTGCTGTACGCGTACTGCGAGGCGACGGTTCCCAAGCTGACGGTGATCACGCGGAAGGCATACGGCGGCGCATACGACGTCATGAGCTCGAAGCACGTGCGCGCGGACTTCAACTTCGCGTGGCCGACGGCGGAGGTCGCGGTGATGGGGCCGGAGGGCGCGGTGAACATCATCTATCGCGACCGCTCGCCGGAAGAGCGTGCCGAGCTCATTGCCGACTACGAGGAGCGGTTCGCGAACCCGTACTCGGCGGCGGAGCGCGGCTACGTCGACGACGTGATCGAGCCGAGGCGAACGCGTCCGGTGCTCATCGACGCGCTCGAGACGGCGTTGACGAAGTCCGAGCCGCGCCCGCACCGCAGGCACGGAAACATTCCGCTTTAGCCCGAGAGCCCGGCTTCGCGCAGCGGGCGACGGGCCCACGCGAACTCGTGCCGGTAGTAGCCCGTCAGCTGCGCCAGCGCGACGCCGTAGTCGGACGACTGGATGAACCACCCGTTGCCGATGTAGATCGCCATGTGGTCGACCTCTGATGGGCTCGAGCGCGGGCCGTGCGCGCCGAAGAAGAGCACGTCGGCCGGCTGGAGATGCGCGAAGTTGATCAGCTCGGAGTGCGGCACCTCGCCGCTCATGACGTATGTCGTCCGCCCGCGCAGCGTCGAAGCGAGGTCGCCCTCGCCGGGATAGCTCGTCAGCTTGTAGACGCGCCAGACGAAGCCGGAGCAGTCGTATCCACCGCGCGCCGCGACGCCGAAGTCCACCTCCGGTCCGTCACTCGTCCCGCCCCACACGTACGGCATGCCGATCCGCGCGACGGCCGTGTCGATGATCCGCCGCTGCCACATCGAGTAGTGCGGGAGCGAGAACGTGTCGGCGAGGTTCTGCACGACCGGAACGAGCCACCCGGACGAATGGATGATCTGCGCCGCCGAGTACGCGGCTTCGGCACGCGTGGCGGGGTTGTTCGGCAGGAGCTCGAGATAGTCCTCGCGCGCGGGATGGTCGATGCGCAGGCCGAGGAGTCGCGCGGCGACCTCGGTTCCGAACCGCGACGGCACCGCGAGGCCGGCTGCGCGCGCGCCGCGCGCGAACTCGGCTGCGGCCGCGTCGAGCCCGACGCCGTCGACGAGCTGCGCGTCGAGCATGGTCATCGTCGCAGCGACCGCTCCATGCGGGACCTTCGGCGGAACCGCGGGAGGTGGCGGCGGCGCGGGCGGCGTCGTCGGTTCCGTCACCGTCGTCGTGGTGGTCGGATCGGTCGTCGTCGTCGGATCCGTCGTGGTCTGCGTCGGATCGGTCGTCGTCTGCGTCGTATCAGTCGTGGTCGTGGTCGTGGTCGTCGGTGGCGGCGGCGTGACGGGCGGAGGCGGCGGAGGCGGCGGTGGCGGCGGCGCGAGCAACTGCTTCAGATCGAACACGAGCGTCGCGAGCGCCTGATCGGTCAGCTGCGCGTTCGGCCTGAACGTCGCCGGGCTCTTCGTCCCCATCAGGCCGGCGCTCGTGACCACGCGGATCTGCGGGAGCGCCCAATCGACCGAGTGACGCGTGCCGGCGAGCGCGCTCCCGGCCGGGACCAGCGCAAGGGCGGCGACGACAGTCCCTATGCGAGCACCCCCACGCAACCCCGTCCTCAGAAACACTTTACCCTGCTATCCGTGGAAATCGAGGTCACGCCGGAGCCGACCGAGGATGAGCGCGCCGCCATCCTGAGTGTTTTGGCGGAAAGAGACGGGAAACCTGCGTGGGGACCCTGGCAGGACGAGGAGAGCGACACTGCGTAACTCGAGCGGGCGTCTGGGCGTTTTCTCACCATGTTCGACGAATGCATCCGCTGCAACACCGCTCCCGCCGTCGACGAGCTCGGCTATTGCGGCCACTGCCACTGGGCCGTGCGCGCCGAGATCGAGGAGGGCTTCTACCAGCTTCGCGAGTACCTGCGCAGCTGGGCCCGCTTCGACGACTGGTGCGAATCGCGCGGACTCGCCGTCAAGTAACTACGCGGTGGCTCTTCGCCGGAACAACGCCGGCGCATTGCGCGCATAGTCGAGCCCTGATGCCCACGTCAGTGCGACGGCGACGAGCATCGACCACCACGCGACGCCGGTACCCCAGGCGCCCGCGGCCGCGAAGCCGCCGAGCCCCGCCGCGATCGCCTGCGCCCACGTCTTGAGCTTGCCGAGATCGCGCGCCGCGATGACGATCCCGCGCTCGATCGCCGCCTGGCGGAGACCGGTGATGAGGACCTCGCGAACGACGATCGCCGCGACCATCCACGCCGGCACGACGTGCTGCCCGACGAGCATGACGAGCGTGCCGAGCACGAGCACCTTGTCCGCGATCGGATCGAGCAGCGATCCGAGCGGCGACGTTCGCCCGTGCCGCCGCGCGAGCCTTCCGTCGAACCAGTCGGTGGTCATCGCGACGCAGAACACGGCGGTCGCCCAGTACGCGTGGTCGTGGAACGGCCACGCAAAGAGCACGATGACGACGGGTACCGAGAGCGCACGCGTGACGGTCAGCTGGTCCGCTGGGCTCACAACGGAGACAATACGGCCCGCTGATGTTCGACAAGGTCATGGTCGCCAACCGTGGTGAGATCGCCGTCCGCGTCTTCCGGACGCTGCGCGAGCTCGGCGCGGGGTCCGTCGCCGTCTACGCCGAGCCCGACCGCGGCTCCCTCCACGTGGACTACGCCGACGAGGCGTTCCTCGTCGAGAGCTACCTGAAGGCGGACGTGCTCGTGGAGACGGCGCTGCGCGCGGGCGCGCAGGCGGTGCACCCGGGCTACGGCTTCCTCGCCGAGAACGCGCCGTTCGCCCGGGCCGTCCTCGACGCCGGGCTCGTGTGGATCGGGCCGCCGCCGGACGCGATCGAGCTGATGGGCGAGAAGACCCGCGCTCGCACCGCGATGCAGGCGGCGGGCGTGCCCATCATCCCCGGCACGACGGAGCCCGTGGATTCGGTGGCGGAGCTCATCGAGCTCGGAGCGTCCATCGGGTATCCGCTCCTGATCAAGGCGGCGGCGGGTGGGGGCGGCAAGGGAATGGAAATCGTCGCGGCGCCGGACGAGGCCGAGCGCGCGTTCGAGACAGCGCGTCGCCAGGGCCAGTCCTACTTTGCGAACCCCGACGTGTACGTCGAGAAGCTCATCGTCGACCCACGTCACGTCGAGGTGCAGATCCTCGCCGACGCGCACGGCAACGTCGTCCATCTCGGCGAGCGCGACTGCACGATCCAGCGGCGCCACCAGAAGCTCGTCGAGGAGACGCCGTCGCCCGCCGTCGACAACGAGCTGCGTGCGCGGATCGGGCGCATCGGCGTCGATGCCGCGCGCGCGGCGGGCTACGTCTCCGCCGGCACGATCGAGGGCCTGCTCACGCAGGACGGCGACTACTTCTTCATGGAGATGAACACGCGCATCCAGGTGGAGCACACGGTGACGGAGATGGTCACCGGCCTCGACCTCGTGCGCGAGCAGGTGCTCGTCGCGCTGGGAGAGCCGCTCTCGTTCACGCAGGACGACGTCGAGCTGCGCGGGCACGCGATCGAGTGCCGCATCAACGCCGAGGACGCGTCACGCGGGTTCCTGCCGACGCCCGCGCGCATCACGGCATATCGCGAGCCGGCCGGCCCCGGCGTCCGCGTCGACTCCGGCGTCGAGGCCGGGCGCGAGGTGTCAGCCGCGTACGACCCGATGATCTCGAAGCTCATCGTGCACGGCGTCGATCGCGAGCACGCGCGAAGGCGCATGCTGCGTGCGCTCGGCGAGTACGTGATCGAGGGGCCGACGACGCTCGTCCCGTTCCACTCCGCGCTTCTCTCGCACGAGTACTTCGTGCGCGCGGAGACGTGTGCCGGCATCGTCGAGTCGCTCGAGATCGACACGGACGCGCGCGCGCCTCGGCCGGCGGCGACGCCCGGGCGCACCGTCGAGGACGTGCGCGTCGTCGAGGTGGACGGGCGCCGCTTCCAGGTGCGCGTCAGCGAGCCCGAGGCGCCGTGGCTCGAGCTCGCGCGCCGTCGTCGCGAGCGTGTGCGCGGAGGCGCGGCCGGCGACAGCGAAGTCGTCGTGTCGCCGATGCAGGGGACCGTTCTCTCGGTCGCCGTCGCAGAGGGCGACGACGTCGAGGCCGGCTCGCTCGTGTGCATCGTCGAGGCGATGAAGATGGAGAACGAGGTGCACGCGCATCGCGCCGGCAGGGTCTCCGACCTCTCGGTCGCTCCGGGGCAGGCGGTCGCGACCGGCCAGGCGATCTGCGTCGTCTCCTCGGAGACATGAGCGCAGCGCCGCCGCGCATCGAGTACGCGCGCTCCGGCGACGTGCACGTCGCGTACCAGGTCGTCGGCGACGGACCGGTGGACCTCGTGTTCGTCGAGGGCTTCGTCACGAACCGGCTCGTGCGCTGGGAGGACCCCGGCGCCCGGCGCTTTTACGAACGGCTCGCCTCGTTCTCCCGTCTCATCCTCTTCGACAAGCGCGGCATGGGGCTCTCCGACCGCGTCCAGGCCGGAACGCTCGAGGAGCGGATGGACGACGTGCGCGCGGTGATGGACGCAGTGGGGTCCGAGCGGGCTGCAGTGATGGGCGAGTCGGAAGGCGGCCCGCTGTCGATGCTCTTCGCCGCGTCGTACCCGGAGCGCACCGTCGCTCTGATCCTCGCGGGAGCGGAGGTGAAGGAGGAGATCACCGGCGACTGGCCGTGGGGCGAGTCGACACGCGCGGAGCACGAGGAGAGGCTGGGCTCGCTCGCGGAGCGCTGGAGCCTGCCGTCGGCCTACTCCGCCGCCACGCTCATGCCGAGCCGGGGCTCGGAGCCTCAGCTGGACGAGTGGTTCACGCGGCTGCGCGTTCAGTCGGCGTCGCCCAGTGCTGCGAGCGCATTCATCGACATGGCGTTCGACATCGACGTCCGCGACGTCGTTGCGTCCGTCCGTGTGCCGACGCTGATCCTCCACGCCGTCGGCGACCGCGTGTGCCACGTCGAAAATGCACGATTCCTCGCGGCGAACATCCCCGCCGCGCGATACGTCGAGCTTCCGGGCGACGACCACCTGATGTTCGGCGAGCTTGCCGACCGTGCGCTTGCGGAGATCCGCGAGCTTCTGACCGGCGTGCGCGAGGCGCCCGAGCCCGACCGTGTCCTCGCCACCGTCCTCTTCACCGATCTCGTCGGTTCGACGGAGCGCGCGCGAGAGCTCGGCGACCGGCGCTGGCGCGAGCTGCTCGAGTCGCATCACGTCGTCGTCCGGCAACAGCTCGCCCGCTTCAGCGGCCGGGAGATCGACACTGCTGGGGACGGCTTCCTCGCCGCGTTCGACGGGCCTGCGCGCGCGATCAGGTGCGCGAAGGCTGTCGTCGATGCGGTCGGTGGAATCGGTCTGGCTGTGCGCGCGGGTGTCCACACGGGCGAGTGCGAGGTCGTCGGCGACAAGCTTGCCGGACTGACCGTCCACGTCGGCGCTCGCGTCGCCGGACAGGCGCAGCCCGGGGAGGTTCTCGTGTCGAGCACGGTGCGAGACCTCATCGCCGGCTCGGGCGTGGAGCTCGCCGACCGCGGCCTGTTCACGTTCAAGGGCCTCGAAGGGGAGCGGCGCCTGTTCGCCGTGGTCTAGGCCTTCAGCAATCCGGCGTCGACTCGCACCGGAGGCGCTCGAGCGTCGTGACGGCGTGCTCGAGCTCCCGGAGCTCGTCCGGCCCGAGGTGCTCGATCCGGTTGCGAAGAACCTGATTACGGGCTTCGATCGCCGATCGGAGCATCCGGCGCCCGGCCGGCGTGATGGTGACGTTGAC
>DASYFU010000426.1:0-5373 GCA_036498225.1 Gaiellaceae bacterium
AGTTTCGACTCAGCCATGTGCCATCGCCCTTTCCATTGCTTCAACCTTCTTCAGCCGCTCCACGTATCTGCCCTCGTTGAAGAACGTCGCACCGAGGAACGTGCGCACGAGGTCGGCGGCGAGGCTCGGCCCGACGACTTCCGAACCGAGGCAAAGGATGTTCATGTCGTCGTGCTCGACGCCCTGGTGAGCCGAGTAGGCGTCATGACAGATCGCTGCCCGGATTCCGGCGATCTTGCACGCGGCGACCGCGGCGCCGACGCCGGATCCGCAGATCAGCACGCCCCGCTCGGCGCGCCCGTCGAGAACGGCTGCGCCGATCTCGCGCGCCTTGTCGGGATAGTCGATGCGAACGGCGTCCGAGTCGGTACCCAGGTCGACGATCTCATGGCCGTCCGCGCGCAGCGTCTCGAGCGTCACGTCCCTGAGATGGACACCGCGATGGTCGAACGCCACTGCGACGCGCATCGCTAGCCCACGCGCTCGCGCAGCGCGAGCGCGCGCGCGACGACGTTGTCGGCGGTGAAGCCGAACTTCTCGAGCACGACGTTCCCCGGCGCGGACGCGCCGAAGCGCTCGATCGAGACGGAGTCGCCTTCGTCGCCCACCCATTCCTTCCACCCGAGCTTCACGCCCGCCTCGATCGAGACGCGCGCCTTCACGTCGGGCGGGAGAATCTCATCGCGATAGTCCGTCGGCTGCGCCTCGAACAGCTCCCAGCACGGCATGGAGACGACGCGCGTCGGCAGGTCGAGCTGCTTCGCGGCCTCGACCGCGAGCGAGACTTCGGAGCCGGTCGCGATCAGGATGAGCTCGGGCGTCTCGTCGCTGTCGTGCACGACGTACGCGCCGCGTGCGACGCCCTCGACCGTCGTGCCATCGAGCGTCGGGACCTTCTGCCGCGTGAGCGCGAGCCCGACGGGGCCGTCCTCGCGCTCGAGCGCGACCTTCCACGCGCCGACCGTCTCCGTCGCGTCCGCGGGGCGGATGAACCAGAAGTTCGGGATCGCGCGCAGCGATGCGTAATGCTCGACCGGCTGATGGGTCGGGCCGTCCTCGCCGAGGCCGACCGAATCGTGTGTCCACACGAAGAGCGACTGCAACTTGGACAGCGCCGCGAGCCGCACGGCATTGCGCTGGTAGTCGCTGAAGATGAGGAACGTCGAGCTGTACGGCTTCAGCATCCCGTTGTGCAGCGAGATGCCGTTGACGATCGCGCCGCTCGCGAACTCGCGGATGCCGAATGCGACGTTCCGTCCCGCGTGCGTCGCGCTGAAGAGGCCGGCTCCCTTGAAGTCCGTCTTCGTCGACTCGACGAGGTCGGCGGCGCCGCCGATCATCGTCGGGGTGTGGAGCTTGATCGCCTCCATCACCTTCGCGCCCGCATCGCGCGTGGCGAGGCCCTCGCCGGGCTCGAACTGCGGCAGTGCGTCGACCCAGCCGGGGATCGGCTTGCTCGTGTTCGCCTGGTCCCATTGCTCGCGAAGGACCGGATATTTCGCCGACCACGCGCTGAGCTTCTGCTGCCACGCATCCTCGAGCGCGATCCCGCGCTCGACGCCGTTCATGTGCGCAGCGACCTCTTCCGGGATGAAGAACTTCTTGTCGGGGTCCCAGCCGAGCACGACCTTGGTCGCGCGCACCTCCTCCTCGCCGAGCGGGCTTCCGTGCGCCTTAGCGGTGTCCATGGCGTGCGGCGCCGGGTACGCGATGTGGGAGTGGACGATGACGAGCGAAGGCTTCGTGGTCTCCGCCTGCGCGTTCGCGATCGCCTTGCGGAGCTTGGGGAGCGAGTTCACGTCGTCGACGTGCTGCACGTGCCAGCCCTGCGCCTCGAAGCGCGCGCCGCGATCCTCGGTGAACGAGATCGCCGTCGTGCCGTCGATCGTGATGTGGTTGTCGTCGTAGAAGTAGATGAGCTTGCCGAGGCCGAGCGTGCCCGCGATCGACGCCGCCTCGTTCGACACGCCCTCCATGAGGTCGCCGTCCGAGCAGATGACGTACGTGCGGTGGTCGACGATCTCGTCGTACGGACGGTTGAAGAGCTCCGCCAGGAAGCGCTCGGCGATTCCAAAGCCGACGCCGTTCGCAAATCCCTGACCGAGCGGCCCCGTCGTCGCCTCGATGCCGGGCGTGTGGTTCACCTCGGGATGACCGGGCGTGAGCGAGTCCCACTGACGGAAGCGCTTCAGCTCCTCGAGCGAGAGGTTGTACCCCGCGAGATGGAGCGACGCGTACTGGAGGATGCAGGCGTGCCCGGCGGAGAGGACGAACCGGTCGCGGTCCGGCCAGTGCGGATTCGCCGGGTTGTGCTCCAGGACCTCGTGGTAGAGGAGATAGGCGAGCGGCGCGAGCGCCATCGCCGTCCCGGGGTGCCCCGCGTTCGCCTGCTGGACGGCGTCCATGGCGAGCGTGCGGATGGTGTCGATCGAAAGCTGCTCGATGTCCTGGTCGGCCACGGGGGGAACGATATGTCCCCCACTACCCTTGGTGCGTCATGGCTGTCGTGATCGGATCCAACCTCAGGAAAGAGCTCGCCGGATCGTTACTTTTCGACGGCGTCTCGTTCAGCGTCGAGCGGCGCGACCGCGTGGCGCTCTCCGGCCCGAACGGCGCCGGGAAGACGACCCTGCTGCGCATCCTCGCGGGCGAGACCGAGAAGCACGGCGGCGAGCTCGCGTTCGAGAAGGGGACGCGGGTCGCCCTTCACGACCAACGCCCGCCGCTCGAGCAGAACGTGACGCTGCGGGAGTACGTCCTCTCCGGCGCGCGCGACCTCGTCGCGCTCGAGAACGAGCTGCGCGAGCTCGAGCAGGCGATGGCCGGTGGGGCGCACGACCAGGCGACGATGAACCGGTACGCCGAGGCGCAGGGCCGCCTCGAGCACGCGGGGGGGTACGGCTGGCGCGACCGCGCCACCTCTGTGTTGCGCGGGCTCGGCTTCGCAGACGCCGACCTCGACCGGCAGCTGCGGACGTTCTCCGGCGGCGAACTGACGCGCGCGTCGCTCGCACGCGCGCTCGGCGGCGATCCGGATCTCCTGTTGCTGGACGAGCCGACGAACCACCTCGACGTCGCCAGCCTCGAGTGGCTCGAGCGCGAGCTGCAGTCGCTCGACGCGGCCGTCATCCTCGTTGCGCACGACCGCTGGTTTCTCGAGGCGGTGACGACGGCGACGCTCGAGCTCGCGGCAGGACGCGCGACGTTCTTCCCCGGGCCGTGGCACACGTGGCGCCTCGAGAAGGCGGCGCGGGCGTTGCACGCGCAGAAGGAGGTGCAGCGCGTCCAGGGAGACATCGCGCGCCTCGAGCGCTTCGTCGAACGGTTCCGATACAAGAAGAGCAAGGCGAAACAGGCGCAGGCGAAGCTCACGCACATCGAGCGGCTGCAGCAGGAGCGCAGCGCCGCGGCGGACGAGGTCGCACTCCTCGGCCGCCGAAGCCGAACGCTCGGGTTCGAGTTCCTCAAGCCGGCGCGGAGCGGCCGCACCGTCGTCGAAGCGGACGGGTTGGAGCTGCGGATCGCCGACCGTGTCCTGCTGGGGAACGCGAGCTTTGCGCTCGAGCGCGGCGAGCACGTCGCGCTCGTCGGACCGAACGGCTCCGGAAAGACGACGCTGCTCGAGGCGATGGTGAACGAGCGGGGCATCCGTATCGGTCACGGCGTGCAGGTCGGCTATTTCTCGCAACAGGAGATGGAGCTCGACACGCGCGGCTCCGTGCTGCAGTGCGTGCAGACGATGACGGGCCTCTCACGACCGGACGCGCAGACGCTGCTCGGCCGTTTCCTCTTCTCCGGCTGGACCGAGCACGAGAAACCGGTCACGGTGCTGTCGGGCGGCGAGCGTCGGCGGCTCGCGCTCGCGGTGACCGTTGCGTCCGGCGCGAACTTCCTCGTCCTCGACGAGCCGACGAACCATCTCGACCTCGACAGCCGCGAGGCGCTGGAGGCCGCGCTCGACGCGTTTCCGGGCACGGTGCTGCTCGTGTCGCACGACCGCGCGCTCCTCGATGCGATCGCGGAGCGGACGCTCGCGATCGAGGACGGCGAGCTGCACGGCTACGACGGCGGCTGGGCGGAGATGCTGCGCCGGCGCGAGGAGCGCGCGGCACGGGTGGTCGAGCCAGTGCCGAAAGCGGCGAAGCCCAAGCCAGTACGAAAACCGCGACCCAGCGAGCTCGAGCGGCTCGAGGCCGAGATCGGCGCGCGCGAGGCGGACGTCGCCGACCTCGAACGGAAGCTGGCCTCGGACTGGTCGGACGTCGAGCTCCTCGCCGCGCACAAAGTCGCGCGCGACGCGCTCACCGCGCTACTCGAGCGGTGGGAGGCGCTTTTCGAAGCACAGACTGAGCGCGCGTGAGTCGTACGGCGGGTAACACGGGATGCGCTCGTAGCCGGACGAGAGATAGAGGCCGAGCGCTTCCGGCTGCCGGTCGCCGGTCTCGAGGACGACACCGCGGTAGCCGAGTCGGCGCGCCTCCGCCTCGAGCTCGTCGAGCAGCCGACGTCCGAGCCCGCGCCCGCGCGCCGCGGGTACGACGTACATCCGCTTCAGCTCGCCGCGCGTGGCGTCGAAGCGCGCGATGCCTCCGCACGCGATCGCAGCGCCGTCGTCGTCGCGCACGACAAGGAAGACGCCGTCCGGCTCAACGAACATCGCCGCCTCGCGCGTCGGGCCGATGTCGGCCTCGCCGCCGTACAGCCCGCGCATCTCGTCCTGCTGCGCGTCCGCCAGCGCCTGGACGTCGGTGTCGTCGAACGGCTCAGGCCCAGAACGCATCGAACGCGGAGTCGAGCGGCACGGCCGTCACGTCCTTCCACCGGCCGTCCTCGCAGCGGATGACGAGGGCCTGATCGACGTCGAGGTCGATGCCGTTGCGCGTGCCATACGCGCGGTAGATCGCGACTGCCCACTCGCCGTCGGCGAAGACGGTGTGGAGCTCGCTGCGGTACGTGCCGTTCGTCTCCAGACCGGTGCGGCGGAGGAACTCGACCACCGCCCGCGGACCGCGGTACTCGCCGCTCATCACCGTGTTGCCCGGCACACGCCAGACGATGTCCCGTGCGAGCGCGGCAGCGATCACCTTCGGGTCGCGGCCGAATCCCCGCTCGAACACGCGCCGCGTGAGGGCTGCGTTGGGATGCTCGTCCGTCAACGCTCTTCGAGCAGGAAGGTCTGGACCTCGGCGAGCAGCCGCGCAGGGTCGGGATCGAGCGCCGTGCGCTCGGGCGACGCGTAGTACGCGGCGTCGGCGGCCTCCAGGTCGTCGTGCCCGATGAGCCAGACGAAGCGGTCGTCCTCGCCGACCCAAGGGCCGAGCACGGTGAACCCGAGCGACTCGCGCAGCGCCCGCACACGCGCGCGGAACTCCT
>DASYFU010000427.1:0-22904 GCA_036498225.1 Gaiellaceae bacterium
CGATGCTCATGGGGTACGGCGACGACCTGCACCTGCCGACGAACGTCGTCGCCAGCGAGTTCCTGACGATGGAAGGCCGCAAGGCGTCGACGAGCCGCAACATCGCCATCTGGGTGCACGACTTCCTCACGCGCTACGACCCGGACCCGCTGCGCTACTACCTCACGGCCGCGGGGCCGGAGACGCAGGACTCCGACTTCACCTGGGACGAGTTCGTCCGCCGCAACAACGACGAGCTGCTCGCCAACTGGGGGAACCTCGTGAACCGGACGCTCGTGAACGCGCAGCGCACGTTCGGCGGAGTCCCGACGCCCGGTGAGCTGACGGACGCCGACACGCGCGTGCTCGACGCCGTTGCCGCCGGCTTCGACGAGGTCGGGTCGCTCATCGAGCAGGTGCGCTTCAAGGCGGCGATCGGGGAAGCGATGCGCATCAGCTCGCTCGCGAATCAGTACATCGCCGACCAGGCGCCGTGGGTGCTCGTGAAGACGGACCGCGAGCGCGCGGCGACCGTCCTCTACGTCGCGCTGCGCTGTGTCGACTCGCTGAAGACGCTGCTCGCGCCGTTCCTGCCGTTCACGTCCCAGGTCGTGCACGAGCTCCTCGGCCACGAGGGCTACCTCGCCGGCCCACTCGAGATCCGCTGGGTGGACGACCACAACGTGCTCACCGGCGACTACGCCAGCTGGGTCGGCGAGTGGAAGCCGAGCGAGCTCGAGCCCGGCCGTCCGCTGCGCGAGCCGGTGCCGCTCTTCCGCAAGCTCCCGCCCGAGACCGCGGCGGAAGAGCTCGCGCGCCTCGGTATCACGTCGGCGTGATCGACACGCACGCGCATCTCGACGCGCTCTACGACGATCCGGCCGACGTGATCGCGCGTGCGCGCGGCGCGGGCGTGACGCGCATCCTCACCGTCGGCATGGCGCAGGCGGTCGAGCTGGCCGAGCGGTTCGAGGACGTCTGGGCGATCGTCGGCATCCATCCGCACGACTCGGCGACGGGCGACATCGAGGAAGTCCGCCGTCTCCAACGGCATCCGAAGGCGGTCGCGGTGGGGGAGACGGGCCTCGACTGGTTCCGCAACTACGCGACACCGGAGGCCCAACGGGGTATGTTCGAGGCCCAGCTCGGTCTCGCCACCGAGCTGGGGAAACCCCTCGTCATCCACACGCGGGCCGCGGACGACGACACCCTTGCGGCGCTCGCCGGGTTCGATGGGACGGTCATCCTGCACTGCTTCTCGTCGCCGCGCATGCTCCCGACCGCGCTCGAGCGCGGCTGGTACGTCTCGTTCGCCGGCAACGCGACGTACAAGAACGCGTCCGAGCTGCGCGTCGCGGCGACGCAGGTACCGGTCGACCGCATCCTCGCGGAGACCGACTGCCCGTACCTCGCGCCGCAGCCGGTACGCGGGCAGCCGAACGAGCCGGCGTACGTCGTGCACACGGTTGCCGCGCTCGCGCAGGCGCGCGGGGAGGCCGCCGGCGAGCTCGCTGCACAGATCGACCGCAACGCGACCGCGTGCTTCGGGCTGTGAAGAAGGAGTACGGCCAGCACTTCCTGGCCGACCGGAACATCCTCGACGTCATCGGCCGGCTCGCGGAGCTCTCGCCGGATGACGTCGTCCTCGAGATCGGTCCGGGGCAGGGCGTTCTGACGCGGTATCTCGCCGAGCGCGTCGCGCGCGTGCACGCCGTCGAGATCGACGACGAGCTGGAACCGATGCTCCGCGACGTCGGCGACAACGTGGATGTGACCTTCGGCGATGCGCTTCGGCTCGAGCTCCCGCACGACGCGACGAAGCTCGTCTCCAATCTGCCGTACAACGTCGCGACACCCATCGTCGTCGAGAGCCTCGACGGTCTGTCCAACGTCGGGCTGTGGTGCGTGATGGTGCAGCGCGAGGTCGCAGACCGCTTCTTCGCGCGCGCAGGGACGAAGGAGTACGGCGCCGTTTCCGTGCTCGTCCAGCTCGTGTGCGAGCGCACGGGTTTCCATCCCGTGTCGCGCACGGTCTTCCGGCCGCCACCGAACGTCGACTCCGCGCTCGTCGCCTTTCGCCGCATCGGGCTCCCGGACGATTACACGGGCGTGAAGGAGATCGTCACCGCGGCATTCGCTCATCGCCGCAAGACGCTCCCGAACTCGCTCGAGCTCGCGGGCGTCGCGCCGCGTGCCGCCGCGGCCGACGCGCTCGCCGCGATCGGCCGCGACGCAAACGTCCGCGCCGAGGCACTCGCGCCTCCGGAGTTCGTCGGCCTGGCGAAGGCACTGCGATGAGAGCGTCCGCTCCGGCCAAGATCAATCTCGCACTCGTCGTCGGGCCGACGCGCGCGGACGGCAAGCACGAGGTCGTCACCGTGTACCAGCGCATCGGGATCGCCGACCGGATCGAGCTCGACTCCGCCGGAGCGCTGCTGGTCGAAGGGTTCGACGCCGACACGCTCGTCCGCGGCGCGCTCGAGGCGCTCGCTACACGCGCCGGCGTCGAGCCGGGCTGGCACGTCCGCATCGAGAAGCGCCTCCCGATCGCGGCCGGCATCGGCGGCGGAAGCTCCGACGCCGCCACTGCGCTTCGTCTCGCGAACGCAACGCTCCCCGAACCGGTGCCAGACACCGACTTGCTCGAGCTCGCGCACGGCCTCGGCGCCGACGTCCCGTTCTTCCTCCTCGACGGCCCGCAGCTCGGCACCGGCGACGGCGGCGAGCTCTCGCCGCTCGAGCTGCCGCAGGACTTCTGGATCGTCCTCGTCGTTCCGCGCGCGATCGAGAAGCCGTCCACCGCATCCGTCTATGCGGACTTCGACCGGCGCGACGGATCCGCCGGCTTCGAGGAGCGCCGCGCCGCGCTCCTCGCCGCGCTCGAGCAAGTGCGACGTCCGCGCGATCTCGCCGCACTGCCGCCGAACGACCTCGCCTCCTCACCGCTTGCCGACGAGCTGCGCTCCCTCGGTGCCTTCCGCGCCGACGTCACCGGCGCAGGACCCGCTGTGTACGGGCTCTTCCACCACAAGGACAGAGCGAAGACCGCGCAGCGCGCGCTGAAGGCGGCCGGCGAGAGCTGGCTGACCGCACCAGCGTGGTACGGTTGAAACGGGTCATGGACTCGACACACGCGATCGACCACGGCACGAGCAGGACGGGCCGCTGGCTCCGGGAGCGGCGCAATCGGTTCGCATTCTGGATTGCCGCAGCAGAGGCGATCGTGGTCGCCGTCTTCCACGGCGCCTCCCGTTGGACCGTCATGCTCATCGCGGTCGTCGCCGTGGCCGTGTACCTCTACCGAGGCAGGGAGGCGAGCTCTGACACCGCCCGGCAGCTCTCGTGGATCTTCGCCGCTTCGCAGGTGCTCGCCTTCATCGCGGCTGTGCTGGCGCTCCTCATTGGCACCTTGGTGCTCATCCTGGCGGGGATCTTCGCCGTCGTCGCGCTCTTCATCCTCTTCACCGACCGGCGGTAACATTCCGACCCCTGATGGGGCGTGGCCAAGTGGTAAGGCAACGGGTTTTGGTCCCGTGATCCCAGGTTCGAATCCTGGCGCCCCAGCCACTCTTCACTGACATGGCAGACGACATCGCAGCAGTCGTGATGGCCGGTGGCCTCGGCACGCGCATGAAGAGCGCGACGCCGAAGCACCTGCACCCGCTCCTCGGCCGGAGGATGGTCGACTGGGTGATTGCCGCCGCGCGCGACGCGGGCGTCCAGCGCGTGATCGTCGTCGCGTCGCCCGACACCGCGGATTCGTACGACGGCCTCGAGGTCGCCGTCCAGGAACGGGCGCTCGGCACCGGCGACGCCGTCCGCTCGGTGCGGCCTGCCCTCGAGGACTCCGGCGGCGACGTGCTGGTGCTGAACGGCGACGTGCCCGCGCTCACGCCGGAGACGGTGCTCGCGCTCATCGACACGCATCGCAGCGCGAATGCCGCTGCCACCGTCCTCTCCTTCGAGCCGGAAGACGCGCGCGCCTACGGCCGCATCGTCCGCGACGGCGACGGTCGCCTCGCACGGATCGTCGAAGCCGCGGACGCGACCCCGGACGAGCTCGCGCTCCGCGAGGTCAACTCCGGCATCTACGTCTTCCGTGGCGCGAAGCTGTGGCCCGTGCTCGACCGGCTCGAGCCGCACAACGCGCAGGGCGAGCTGTACGTCACCGACACACTCGCCCTCTTCGTGGGCGACGGCGACGTTGTTGCGGTGCACACGGCGCCCGACCCGTTCGAGGTGGAGGGGATCAACACCCGCGCCGAGCTCGCCCTCGCCGCCGAGGCGCTGCGCGACAAGATCAACGAGCGGCACATGCTCGCCGGCGTCACCATCGTCGATCCCGCCTCGACGTGGATCGACGCCGACGTCGAGATCGAGCCGGACGTCACGATCCATCCCTTCAGCGTCCTACGCGGCCGCATCCGGGTCGCGGGCGACGTCGAGATCGGCCCCTTCGCGTACGTGCGGCCCGGCACCGTCGTGGGGGAGGGCGCCAAGATCGGGACGTTCGTCGAGGTGAAGGCCTCCACGATCGGCGCTCGCACGAAAGTGCCGCACCTGTCCTACATCGGGGACGCCGAGATCGGCGAGGATACGAACATCGCCGCCGGGAACGTCACCGCCAACTTCCCCCACGAGCCCGGGCGACCGAAGTCCAAGACCCGGATCGGCAGTAACGTCAGGACCGGCGTCGACAATACGTTCCTTGCTCCTGTCGACGTTGCTGACGACGCTTGGATTGCACCGGGTTCGGTCATCACGGATGATGTCCCCCCGGGATCGCTGGCCGGGTTCGCCCCTCGGCAGGAGACGAAGGAAGGGTGGGTCTACGACAAGCATGGAAAGCGTGAGCGCGACTGAGATCGCACTGCCCGGGCTGGAGTCGAGTCAGGTCGTGACCGAATCTCGCCCCGGACACTGGATCGAGCGTGGGCCGTGGAAACGGCTCATGGTGTTCGCCGGCCGCTCACATCCCGAGCTCACCGCGCGCATCGCCGAACAGCTCGGCGTCGAGCCGGGCGAGGTCACGCTCAGCACCTTCGCGAACGACGAGAGCTATTGCCGCTACGACGAGTCGATCCGCGGCGCGGACGTCTTCATCGTCCAGACCGGCGCGCCGCCGGTGGACAAGAACCTCATGGAGCTGCTGCTCATGATCCAGGCAGCGAAGCTCGCATCGGCGAAGCGGATCACCGCCGTCATCCCATGGTTCCCGTATTCCCGGCAGGATCGAAAGGCGAAGCCGCGCGAACCGATTTCGGCGCGCCTCGTCGCCGACATGCTCCAGCTCGCCGGTGTCGACCGCGTGCTGACGATGGACCTGCACGCCGGACAGATCCAGGGCTTCTTCACCATCCCCGTCGATCACATGACCGCGCTGCAGCGGTTCGCAACGCACTTCCGTGACCTCGGGCTCGCCGGCGACGGCGTCGTCTCGGTCGCGCCCGACGCAGGCCGCGCGAAGCACGCGGTTCGCTTCGGCGAGATGATCGAGGCCGAGTTCGCGATCATGCACAAGACGCGCATGGCCGCCGATCGCGTCGAGGTGACCGAGGTCACCGGCCGCGTGCGCGACAAGATCGCGATCGTCGGCGACGACGTCTCCACGACCGGCGGCACGCTGATCGCGGGAGCGCGCGCATTGCTCGATCACGGCGCGCAGGAAGTGAACGTCTTCGTCACCCATGCGCTCTTCTCCGATAAGGCGCTCGAGGAGCTCGGCAACTCGGACATCAAGCGCGTCGTCGTCACCGACACGATTCCGGTCGACCCGCGCAAGCAACCCGACAACATGACCGTCCTGAGCGTCTCCGGCCTCCTGGCCGAGGCGATCATGAACGTCTTCTCCGACGAATCCGTTTCCGGGATATTCGGCGGAGAAAACCAGCTGTTCTAGCCGCCCTCGCGGCAAAGGGTTGGAGTTTGTTGCCTCGGGTACTCGTTATGCATGCGCTGTCTCGGGGTCACGACAGCGGCCGTATTCGTTGCGCTTGCGCTGAGCGGGAACGCGCTCGCATCGCAGCTTGTCGACCGCAACGCCACCGGTGTGAAGCTGGAGGCGAACACGAACGGCAAGGCGCTGCTCGTGTACAGCGCGCACGGCCAGTCGCACCACGTGCTCGTGTGGGGCGCGATGAACGCGCTCTTCCCGAGCACGAGCGAGCCGCAGGTCAAGTTCAAGCTCGATTACTCGGGAGGCCCGAACTGGCAGGGCTTCACGGACATGTGCAAGCCGTACACGGGCCCGGCGCTCCCGGACGTCGTCGCGGCGTGCACGCTCCCCGACGGCTCCTACTGGGCCGCGCAGCAGTGGGCGCAGCCGCTCCCTGATCTGGGCTTCGTCCCGTGGACGGCGACGCAGAGCGCCAAGTGGCTCGAGATCTCCCACTGGCAGGGGCCGATCCCGACGCTGAGTGCATACACCGACTGGGTGTGGAGCGGCCGCTTCCAGGAAGTGTTCGGCGTGTACACGTACGCCGGGAAGCCGGTTCATGGCTTCGGCACGAGCCGGTACGGCGTGCCGAGCGACTCGTACGGCCGCCTGATCTTCCTCGACACCTACAACTCCGCGTACGGCTCCGGCTGGCGGCGCGAGAACTCGTTCGTCTCGCACAACCCGACGGGCGCGTTCTGTTACGGCTTCTTCAAGTTCGACCCGACGAAGGGCGGCTACCGGCATCCCGCCGGCGTCATCGCTCCGCGCGGCCCAGGGTTCGGGACGAAATACCGTCTGATCGCACTCGGCCCAGGTGTGGAGCCGAACGTCGAGACGGACATCGGCGGCCTGCACCCGTATGACGCGGGTAACCCGACCGACGTCCAGTACCAGCAGCAGCAGGTCGCCATCCTCAAGGACATCGGCGACAAGAGCTGCATGGCCGGCCATTGATTGACCCCGGCCGCCGCGAGCATGCGCGCCACCACGGGCTCCTCTGACTGACCCAATCAGGTCACGCGATGCGTTGTCCATGGCGGCGACGATGGACGGGTGGAGCCCCTGCACGTGGACTCCGCCCTGGCAGACCTGCGGCGTCTGCTCGCGCGGATCGCTGGTCCCGATGTCGACCTCGTCGTCGAGGTCGACGCCGAACTGCCGCCGGTGTGCTTCCCGACGGGCGCGTTCCGGCATCTCGTCGTCGAGCTCGTGCGCGCGGGGACGGAGGCGATCGTCGATCGCGGGCGCATCGCCGTGCGTGCCTCGGCCGCGCCGGACTCGGTCCTGCTGACGATCGCCGACAGCGGGCCCGGCGTCGTCGACATCGAGCTCCCAGGCGCCGCCCCCTTTCACGCGATGAAGAGCCGCGGCGCGAGCGCCGACGTCGGGCTCGCGGCCGTGCATGAAGTCATCGCATCGAACGGCGCCGAGGTCGACGTCACCGCCACACCCGGCGGCGGCTCGAGATTCTCGATCTACCTGCCGCTCTGGGCCTGACCGGCGGCGACGCGCGCGGCTGCGAGCTGCTCTGCGGCGGCTGCGGGCGTGATGCCCTGCTCCGACGCCGTGCGGAAGAGCGTGCGGAGCGTCTCTCCGATGCGGGCGAGGCCGTTCATCAGGTCGTCCTCGCTCCAGCCGAGATCCTCGAGCCCGACGAGCTGGATGACGCCGCCGGCGTTCACCACGTAGTCGGGCGCGTACAGGATCCCCGCCTCGTGCAGGCGGTCGCCGTCCGCCGGCTCGGCGAGCTGATTGTTCGCGCAACCTGCGACCGCGCGGCAGCCCAGGCGCGGGATCGTCTCGGCGTTGAGTGTCCCGCCGACCGCGCACGGCGCATACAAATCGCACTCGGTCCCGATCACATCGGCTGCGGGAACGACCGTTGCTCCGGTCGTCGCGGCGCGCGACTCGTCCACGTCGGAGACGAGCACATCCGCACCGTCCGCCTGCAGGAGCCGCACGAGATCGGCGCCGACCGAGCCCGCGCCCTGCACGAGGATGCGCTTGCCCGCGAGATCGGGCGAGCCGAACACGTGCTCGACCGTCGCGCGGATTGCATGCAGCGTTCCGATCGCGGTGCCGCGTGCGCTGTTGCCGCCGCGGCCGGTCGTGCCGTACACCCACGGGCACCGTTCCGCGACGACGTCGAGGTCGGCGGGGGAGATGTTCATGTCGCCGGCGGTGCGGTATGTGCCGCCGAGGGACGCGACGAGCTCGCCGTATCGCAGCAGCAGCTTCCGCCGCGCGTCGCCCTGCGGGAGCTCCGGGACCGCGAGCACGGCCTTCGCACCGCCGCGCGGAAGATCCGCTGCCGCGAACTTTCTCGTCATCGCGCCGGAGAGTCGCATCGCGTCGGCGAGCCCCTCCGCTGCGGTCGGATAGACGCGCAGCCGTGTGCCGCCGCCACCCGGCCCGAGCGCCGTCGAGTGGATGCAGACGAACATCCAGGCACCGCTGTCGGCGTCGTAGCGGATGACCGCTTCCTCGCCGTCCCACGCCTCCAGCAAGTCCTCGAACACGACTGAATCTTGCCTCTCATCGGCTACACTCCGCCGCCGGTATGGCTGGAGAGCGCACAAAGCTCGTCGTCACCGCGCGTGAGTCCCTCGGGACGCGCGACTCGCGACGCCTGCGCAAGGAAGGCCGCATTCCCGGCGTTCTGTACGGGGGCGGAGAGCCAGTCGCGATCTCGATCGCCGAGCGCGAGCTGCGGCGCGCGCTGACCGGGAAGGCCGGACTGCACTCGATTCTCGACGTCGAGATCGACGGCCACGGCAAGACGCACGCATCGATCCTCAAGGAGTACCAGGTCGACAAGGTGCGCGGTCACATCACGCATGTCGATCTGCAGGAGGTTCCGCTCGACAAGCCGATCCACGCGTCGGTGAGCGTGCATCTCCACGGCGGCGACGACGCGCCGGGCGTGCGCGAGGGCGGCGTGCTCTCGCAGCCCCTGCGCGAGGTGAACGTCGAAGCGCTTCCGCTCGAAGTCCCGGAGCATCTCAATCTCGACGTCTCGCACATGGGCGTCGGCGACACGCTGCGCATGGGAGACGTCAAGCCGCCGGAGGGCGTCACGCTGCTCGACGATCCGGAGACGGTCGTCGCGACGATCACGGCGCCGACGCGCGAGATCGAGCCCGAGCCGGTCGAGGGCGAGGAGGGCGAAGAGGTGGCCGAGGGCGAGGAAGTCGCCGAAGGCGAAGGCGAAGCGCCGGCCGAAGGTGAGTCGGCCGAAGAAGCTCCCGCAGAGGAGTAGCTCTTGCTCCTCGTCGCGGGCTTGGGCAACCCCGGCCGCGAGTACGCGCGGAACCGGCACAACGCCGGCTATCTCGTCGTCGACGAGCTGGCGCGCCGGCATGACGGCTCGTGGAAGTCGAAGTTCTCGGGACAGCTCGCCGAGATCCACGTCGACGGCCGGAAGCTCGTCCTGCTCAAGCCGGAGACGTTCATGAACGACTCAGGCCGCTCGGTCGGCGCGGCGGCCGCGTTCTTCAAGGTCGAGCCGGAGAACGTGCTGGTCGTGCACGACGAGGGAGACTTCGACCTCGGCCGCATCGAGGTCAAGCGCGGCGGCGGCTTGGCGGGCCACAACGGGCTGCGCTCGATTGCGCAGCATCTCGGCACACAGGACTTCTCGCGTCTGCGGATCGGCGTCGGGCGGCCCGAGCGCGGCGACCCGCGCTCGCTCGCCGACTACGTGCTCGCCGACTTCGACGCGCACGACGACGCCGGCGCGCTCGTCGAGCGCGCCGCCGACGCCGTGGAACAGCTCGCGACCGCCTAGGCGGTCGCGAAGCGCTTCTTCGCGCGCTCGCGCGCCCGCTCCGCCTCGACCTCGCGGTCGCGCGGCGGCGCGTTGGTCACGAGCGCCTCGAGCAGGTGGTGCGTCGCGTGCGCGACCTCGTGGATCGCCCGCGCGAAGGCCTCCTCGTTCGCCTTCGACGGCTTCGTGAAGCCGCTGACCTTGCGCACGTACTGCTCGGCCGCGGCGCGCACCTCGTGCTCGGTCGCGGACGGCTCGAAGTTGTAGAGCGTATGGATGTTCCTGCACATGCCCTAATAACTACCATGACCCCGCGGAACGCGAGTTCCGCCACTCGTCATGGACCGCCCGGTACTCCACGCCTTCGTCAGCGAGCTCGTCGAGAACGAGCGCCTCGGCGAGTTCGCGGACGCGATGCCGACCCGCGCCCGCGTCAGCGAGGCGGCTCTTCCGCTCCTGCTCGCGACGCTGCACGAGCGCCTCGCCCACGGCCTGATCTGCCTGCTTCCGGAGGATGCGGACGCGCGCGACGCCGCCGAGGCGGCCGCCTGGTACCTCGGCGACGAGAGCGTCGGCTTCCTGCCGAGCCGCGGCGTCGGCTGGGACTCGGGCCTCGAGCCGCCGCCGCATCTCGTCGGCGAGCGCAGCCGTGCGCTCGACGTCCTCGCCCGCGGCGGCCTCGTGTGCGCATCGGCGCGCGCACTCGCCGAGCCGATGCCTCCGCCCTCGGCGCGCCCGCAGCCGGTCGAGCTGCGCGCAGGCGCCGAGGTGGGCGTCGAGCCGCTGGCCGAGTCGCTCGCGCTCGCGGGCTACGCGCGCGTCGAGCGCGTCGACGACCGCGGCCAGTTCGCCGTGCGCGGCGGCATCGTCGACATCTTCCCGACCACCGGGAGCGAGCCGCTCCGCGTCGAGTTCTTCGGAGACGAGGTGGAGTCGATCCGCGCGTTCTCGGCGTTCACGCAGCGCGCGCTCCATCCCGTCGAACTCGCGGTCGTCTATCCGGCGGCCGAGCGGCGCATCGACCTCCTCGACCCGGAGGCGGAGGGCGTCCCCGACGACCTCGTGCCCGCGCTCGACCGCGTCCCCGACCTCGTGTACCAGCCGGACGCCGTCCGTCGTGTGTGGGAGGAGGACGGCGTCGTCGCGCAGCCGTCGCTGCAGGGAACGACGGAGCTCGACCCGTTCCCGCAGTCGCAGCCGTTCGCGTTCGAGGCGCAGCGGCCGGCGATCTCCGCGCGCGGGCTCGCCGAGGCCGAGACGGAGCTGAGCTCGCTCGTCCGCGCCGGCCAGCGCGTCGTCGTCGCGTTCCCGCACCGCGGCGAGGCGCTGCGGACGCAGAACCTCCTCCGTCGCGTCGAGGCGCGCATGCTCGAGCCGGGCGAGCCGCTGCCCACCGAGCCGGAGGTCGTGTTCGCAATCGCGCCCGCGCGGCGCGGCTTCGTCTGGCGTGACCTCGGTCTCGTCCTCCTGCCCGACCATCAGGTCTTCCGCCGGCGCGTTCCCAAGGAGCGCCGCATCGGCGGGCGCGCGCTGCAGTCGTTCGCCGACCTGCGCACGGGCGACTACGTCGTGCACGAGGATCATGGCGTCGGCAAGCTCCTCGGCTTCGAGACGAAGGAGGTCGCCGGCGTCACGCGCGACTACTTGCTGCTTGCGTTCCGCGGCGACGACCGCCTGTACGTCCCGCACGAGCAGCTCGGCAAGGTGTCGCGCTACGTCGGCGCAGACGCGAAGGCGCCGGCGCTGTCGAAGCTCGGCGGCAAGGCGTGGCAGCTGCTCAAGTCGCGTGCACGCGAGTCGGTGCAGGAGCTCGCCGGCGATCTGATCGCGCTGTACGCGCAGCGTCAGACGCGCACCGGCATCGCGTACAACCTCGAGCACGAGTGGATCGCGCGGTTGGAGGCCTCGTTCCCGTACCGCGAGACGCCCGACCAGGAGGCGGCGATCGAAGCAGTGAAGGAGGACCTCGAGACGCCCAATCCGATGGACCGGCTCGTGTGCGGCGACGTCGGCTTCGGCAAGACGGAGGTCGCGGTGCGCGCGGCGTTCGCCGTCGCGGTCAACGGCAAGCAGGCGCTGATGCTCGCACCGACGACGATCCTCGCCGAACAGCATTGGAACACGTTCCGCGAAAGGTTCCGCGATTTCCCGATCAGGGTGGAAATGGTCTCTCGCTTCCGGGCTCCGAAAGAGGTGAAGCAAGTGCTCGCCGACTTCGCGGAGGGAAAGGTCGACGTCCTCATCGGGACGCACCGCGTCCTCAGCCGCGACGTCATTCCGAAGGAGCTCGGTCTCGTCATCCTCGACGAGGAACAGCGCTTCGGCGTTGCGCAGAAGGAGCTGCTCAAGTCGCTTCGGCTCGAGGTCGACGTGCTCACGCTCAGCGCGACGCCGATCCCGCGCACCCTGCACCTGTCGCTCGCGGGCATGCGCGACATCTCCGTCATCGAGACACCCCCGGAGGGACGCCGCCCGATTCGCACGACCGTCGGTGAGTACGACGAGGAACTCGTGAAGCTCGCGCTCGAGCGCGAGGTCGAGCGCAACGGGCAGGCGTTCTATCTGCACAACCGCGTCGAGACGATCGAGGAGGCGGCCGAGAGGCTCCGCCAGCTCAGCCCGAACCTTCGCTTCCTCGTCGCGCACGGGCAGATGCGCGAGAAGGAGCTCGAGGACAAGATGCACACCTTCCTGCGCGGCGACGCAGACGTGCTCGTCTCGACGACGATCATCGAGTCCGGCATCGACATCCCGCAGGCGAACACGCTCATCGTCGAGCGCGCCGACATGCTCGGCCTCGCGCAGCTCTACCAAATCCGCGGCCGCGTCGGCCGCTCCGACGAAACCGCGTACGCGTACCTCTTCTACCCGGACGCGCAGGAGCTGACGCCGGAGGCGCGCGCCCGCCTCGCGACGCTCGCCGACCACACGGAGCTCGGCGCCGGCTTCGCCATCGCGATGCGCGACCTCGAGATCCGCGGCGCCGGCGAGCTCCTCGGCGCGGAGCAGTCCGGGCACGTCGCGGCCGTCGGCTTCGAGCTGTACGTCGAGCTCCTCAACGAAGCAGTGGCGGAGATGCAGGGCCAGCGGCGCGTCGCCGCCCGCCCGGTGCGCGTCGACGCCCGGATCGACGCGTACGTTCCGCAGCAGTACGTCAGCTCCGAGGCGCTGCGCATCGACATCCACCGCCGCCTCGCCCTCGCCGAGACCGACGACGAGCTCCGCGAGCTCGGCGCAGCGCTCGACGACAGGTACGGCCCACTCCCCGAGCCCGTCCAGAACCTCTTCTCGATTCAGGAAGTGAAGATCAAGCTGGCGCAGCTCGGGGCCGACTACCTCGTCTTCCGCGGCGGCAAGGCGACCGTCGGCCGACTCGTGCTCGGGTCGCGCGAGCTGCAGGAGCTGCGCGACCGAATCCATACCGCCGTCTACACCGTAGGGAACCGCGAAGTGAGCCTCCGCAGCGACGACGGCTTCCCCCAGGCCCTCCGGCTGGTCGATGCTATCTTGGATGCCCGGCGGGCGGCCTAAGCCCGGCCTTCTTCATGACCAAGCGCCTTTTCATTCTTCTCTGCCTTGCGTTGCTCACGGGCGTGCTCGCTGCCTGCGGCGGCGGCGGGTCGAAGAACGTCCCCTCCGACTCGGTCGCGCTCGTCGGCAAGGACAGCATCACGAAGTCCCAGTTCAACAGCCTGATGGACGCGACCGCGAAGGTCGACACGGTGAACAAGCAGACGCCGCCCAAGGCCGGCACCACCGCGTACAAGCAGGTGCAGGACCGCGTCATGGCGTTCCTCGTCCAGCTCGACGAGCTGACGCAGAAGGGCTCGGCTCTCGGCGTCACCGTCACCGACCCGCAGGTCCAGGCGCAGATCGACAAGGTCAAGAAGCAGTACTTCGCCGGGAACGAGGCGAAGTTCGAGAAGGGCCTCGCCTCGCAGGGCCTGACGCTCGACATCTACCGGCTGGAGTGGCGCTCGCAGCTGCTCAGCCAGGGGATCTACACAAAGGTGACGAAGAACGTGAAGGTCTCGCCCACCGAGGTGCAGTCGTATTACGTCACGCACAAGTCGTCGTACACGACGGCCGAGTCGCGCAACGTTCGCCACATCCTCGTGAACAGCAAGTCGCTCGCCGAGCAGCTCGAGACGCAGCTCAAGGGCGGCGCCAGCTTCGCGACGCTCGCGAAGAAGTACTCCAAGGATCCGAGCTCCGCGAAGGTCGGCGGCAAGCTGACGATCACGAAGGGCGAGACGGTGCCGCAATTCGACAAGGTGGCGTTCTCGCTGAAGACGGGCGCGACCTCGCCGCCCGTGCACACGCAATACGGCTGGCACATCATCCAGGCGCTCTCCGACGTGACGCCCGCGAAGACGACGCCGCTCGCGAGCGTGCGCCAGTCGATCGAGAGCACGCTGCTGCAGACGAAGAAGACGACCACGATGAACAACTGGCTCAACGGGGTCAAGAAGGACTTCTCGAAGGACGTCGTCTACGCGTCCGGTTACACGCCGTCGGCCACGACGACGTCGACCACGAGCACCACTGGCTGACCTCGCGCAGGCGCTACTCGATCTCCAGCAGCTGACCGAGCGGCTGCGCCGCGAGTGTCCCTGGGATCGCGAACAGACCGCGCGGACGATCGTGCCGCACACGGTCGAAGAGGCGTACGAGGTCGCGGACGCCGCGCTCGCAGACGACGACGCGAAGCTACTCGACGAGCTCGGCGATCTGCTCTTTCAGGTCTTTTTCCTGTCGCTGCTCCTGCAAGAGCGCGACCTCGGCGATCTCGAAGCCGTGACGCGCAACGTGCACGAGAAGCTCGTTCGGCGCCATCCGCATGTGTTCGGCGACGTCGAGGCTCGGACGGCCGAGCGCGTGCGCTCGAACTGGGAGCGAATCAAGCGCGAGGACGAAGGGCGCGAGGGGATCTTCCATGACGTTCCCGAGTCGCTGCCTGCGCTGCTCTATGCACGCAAGATGCAGCAGCGCGCGAAGTCTGTCGGCTTCGAGTATCCGGACACGGACGGCGCGCTCGCCGATCTCGACGACGAGCTGCGCGAGCTGAAGGAGGACCTCGACCCGTCCGAGCTCGGCGACGTGCTGTTTGCGGCCGTCAACGTCGCGCGGCGCATCGACGCCGATCCCGAGCTTGAGCTCCGCCGCGCGGCGCAGCGTTTTCGCGATCGCGTGACAACTGCCGAGGGGCTCGCCGCCGCCAGCGGCGAGAATTGGAGCGAGCTTCCGCTCGAGCAGCAGGACCGCTATTTCGATCTCGCCAAGGAGATGACTCGATGAGCCGTATCGCCGAGGTGCATTCCCGCCAGATCCTCGACTCGCGCGGGAACCCGACCGTCGAGGTCGACGTCGTGCTCGAGTCCGGCGCCTTCGGCCGCGCTGCCGTTCCCTCGGGCGCGTCCACCGGCGTGCACGAGGCGGTCGAGCTCCGCGACGGCGGCGATGCGTACGGCGGCAAGGCCGTGATGAAGGCGGTCGGGAACGCGAACGGCGAGATCGCCGCTGCGGTGCGCGGCCTCGATGCGGCCGACCAGGAGACGGTCGATCGGACGCTCGTCGAGCTCGACGGGACGCCGAACAAGGGCCGCCTCGGTGCGAACGCGATCCTCGCCGTGTCGCTCGCGACGGCGAAGGCCGCCGCCGCCGACGCAGGCGTGTCGCTCTTCCGTCACCTCGGCGGCGACGCGACGACGCTGCCCGTCCCGATGATGAACGTCATCAACGGCGGGGTGCACGCCGCGAACTCGATCGACCTGCAGGAGTTCATGGTCGTCCCCGTCGGCGCGGAGTCGTTCGCGGCGGCGCTGCAGATCGGCGCCGAGACTTACCACGCGCTCCAGAACGTGCTGAAGGAGGAAGGGCTCGCCACCGCCGTCGGCGACGAGGGCGGCTTCGCGCCCGACCTACCGTCGAGCGAGGCCGCCATCGAGGCGATCCTGAGCGCGGCCGAGCGCGCCGGCCACCACGACCGCGTCGCGATCGCGCTCGACCCGGCGTCGAGCGAGCTCTTCGAGGACGGCGTCTATCGCTTCGAAGGTCGTGAAGCAACGCCGGTGGAGATGGCCGACTTCCTCGCCGGCCTCGTCGATCGCTTCCCGATCGTCTCCATCGAGGACGGCAACGCGGAGGACGACTGGGAGGGCTGGCAGGCGACGACGGAGAAGCTCGGCGACCGGATCCAGCTCGTCGGCGACGACATCTTCGTGACGAATCCGGAGCGCCTGCAGATGGGAATCGATCGCGGCGTCGCCAACTCGATCCTCATCAAGGTGAACCAGATCGGAACGCTCACGGAGACGATCGCCGCGGTGAACCTCGCACAACAGCACGGTTACAGCGCAGTGATGTCGCATCGCTCCGGCGAGACGGAGGACGCGACCATCGCCGATCTCGCGGTCGCGCTCGGCACCCGGCAGATCAAGACGGGAGCGCCGGCACGCACCGATCGCGTCGCCAAGTACAACCAGCTGCTCCGGATCGAGGAGGAGCTGGGCGGCCGCGCGGGTTATCCGGGTTGGACGGCGTTTCCGCGCGCGCGTCACGTACTCTGACCGCCATGGTCGAACAGCGCCGTACGAAGATTGTTGCGACGCTTGGACCTGCATCGGCGACGGGCGACAGGCTGAGAGAGCTGATCGGCGCCGGCGTCGACGCCGTCCGGCTGAACCTGTCGCACGGCAAGCACGAGGAGCACGCCGAGCGCGCGTGGCTCGTGCGCGAGATCGCTGCCGAGGTCGGCCGCCCGATCGCGCTCATCGCCGACCTGCAGGGGCCGAAGCTCCGCGTCGGCGAGCTCGAGGAGCCGATCGTCCTGCGGAAGGGGGAGCTCATCACAGTTGCGGCCGAGGCGTCGGCCACCGACGGCGAGCTGCCGGTTGCGCCGGCCGTCATCAGCGAGGTGCTCTCGCCCGGGCACGACGTGCTCATCGACGACGGCCTCGTCCGGCTGCGCGTCGAGGAGGTCTCCGGCGGGCGGGCGCAGTGCGCCGTCATCGTCGGCGGCCCGGTCGGCTCGCACAAGGGCGTGAATCTGCCGGGTGTTCCGCTTCCGATCCCGTCGATCACGCCGAAGGACGCCATCGATCTCGACTTCGCGTTGAAGACGGGCGTCGACTTCATCGCGCTGTCCTTCGTCCGCTCCGCGCAGGACGTGCACGAGTTGCGCGAGCGCATCGAGCAGGCGGGATCGCACGCGCACGTGATCGCGAAGATCGAGAAGGCCGAGGCAATCGACGTGCTCGACGACGTGCTCGAGGCGACCGACGCTGTCATGGTCGCGCGCGGCGATCTCGGCGTCGAGATCGGCGCAGCGGTCGTGCCGCTCCTGCAGAAGCGGATCATCGCCAGGGCGCTCGAGCGCGGGAAGCCGGTGATCACCGCGACGCAGATGCTCGAGTCGATGATCCACTAGCCCGAGCCCACGCGCGCCGAGGCGAGCGACGTCGCGAACGCGATCCTCGACGGGACCTCCGCTGTGATGCTCTCCGGCGAGACGGCCATCGGCGAGTACCCGGTCGAGGCGGTCGCGTACATGGATCGCATCGCGCGGGCCGTCGAACCGAGCATGGACTACCGCCACGAGCTCCCGGAGGCGCACGAGAACCCGACCATCGGCGGCGCGATGTCGAACGCCGCGTGCGACCTCGCCGAGGCGTTGCGCGCTGCCGCGATCCTCGTCCCGACGTTCACTGGGCGCACAGCAAATGCCGTCGCACGGCTGCGGCCCCGCCGTCCGATCGTCGCGTTGACGCACATGGACTGGGCGATGCGTCAGCTCGCGCTCGAGTGGGGCGTGACGCCGTTGCTCATCTCCGAGCGTCCGGACGTGGAAGACCTCTGGCGCACGTCGATCGACGCCGCCCGCGAGGCGGGCCTCGTGCAGACCGGCGACCGCGTCGTCATCACCGCGGGCACGGCCGTGAACATCCCCGGTTCGACGAACGTCATCAAAGTCGACATCGCCTAAAACGCTTTCCGAACCGCCCGCGCACAGTTCTCATACAGGAGCCGCGTAGCCTCCCGGCCATGTCGCGAGGAATCGCGCTTCTCGCCGCCGTCACCCTTACTGCGGCCGGATGCGGCAACGGAGCGGACGGTTCGGCGATCTCCGTCCACGTCACGATCACGGTCGATGCGACGCAGACCGTCACGTTCACGCTCAACTGCCGTCCGACCTCGGGGACGCTTCCCTTTGCGAGCGGCGTCTGCCGAGACATCGCCCGTCATCCGCAGCCGCTGCTCGACCCGCTGCCTGCGCGATCGATATGCCTGGGTGGGCCAGGCCACGATGTGACCGTTTCGGCGACCGACAATGGCAAGACCGTCAGCTTCAGCGGCGTACCCGACTGTGACTGGCCGGGAGGCGTCGGTCTCGCCATCTACTACGACGCCGCGCATCGAAACGCGCACTGGCTCGCATTGGACGAGCACCACCTCGGCTGCGACGACGATCCAACGCTCCTCGCGAAGCCGACCCCATGGCCGAGCGTATTCGCCTGCACGCACAACCTCTGGACGCCGCGAACGGCCCGCCTCATCCGTATCGCCGAGCAGCTTCCTCCGATCGCCTCGATCGACCACGGCTTGTTTCCGACCGAGATCGGCGCCCGAGCCTGCACGATCCCGGCAGGAGGGCCGATGCCAGGACTGCGACTCGCGGGCTCATGCGGAGTGACCGTGAAGAAGGTCTGGTCGACGCCGACCGTCACCTTCGTCGAGAGCTGGCCGCGAAAGGGGAACAAGCACCGGCGAGCGATCCTGCGAATGACGTTCCTCCACGGAAAGCCCGGTCCGATCGTGCACTTCGGCGTCGGTCTTCCGCAGCTGTGGTCGTGAGACGCACACCTTTCCGGCGAGGGCTGGTCATCCGGGGATACGTCCACTGATGCGCACTGTGGTCGCAGGCGTACTGGTAAGCCTCGCGCTGGTCGCGACGGCCGGAGCTGCCAACGACTACACGTATCCCCGCTTCCAGCCGGTCTCGATCGCCTTTGTCGACGAGGCGCACGGCGCGCTCGCGGAGGACGACTGGGTGTGCCAGAAGGCGCACGGCTGTCAAGGGCGCATCCTCGTCACGAGCGACGGCGGCTCGAGCTGGCGCGTCACCTACGTCGGCGCGCGCGGCATTCAGCTCTATCCCGTGCGCGGGACGCGGGTGATCTACGCGCTCACCGGCAGCACCATGATCGTGAGTGTCGACGGTGGACTGCATTGGCGGCGTGCCGGTTTGCCGCAGGCCGTCGTCAGCTTCGTCAGCCCTCTCATCGGCTGGCGGATCGGGCCTCAGAGGCTGCTCGCGCATCCACCGGCGCTCGAGGAGACTCGGGACGGTGGACGGAGTTGGACGCGGCGGGTCAACCCGTGTCGCAACGACTTCGGCCTCACGACCGCGATCTCATTTGCGAGCGTCGACCGCGGTTGGATCGTCTGCCAGACGCAGGCAACCTCCGGGTATCAGGGCAAAGAGGTCTGGCAGACCGAGAACGGTGGCGCGCACTGGAAGCTCGAGGCACGCACCCACCCGATCGCGCCCCCCGAGCCGAAGCTGCAGGTCGGCAACATCCCCGGCTATGGATACCCGACCGGAATCACGTTTCTCCCCGACGGACACGGCTGGCTTATGCAAGGCCGCGGATACATGCTGATCAGCCGCGACGGCGGTCATACCTGGCGTGACGCCGCGATAACGAAGCCGGACACGATCGCGGCCCAGTCCGCAGATCTCCTCGACGACAACCTCGGTTACGTCGTGCTGCGCGGATGCACCGTGCAGCTCGACCGGACGACCGACGGCGCCAGGAGCTGGACGACCGTGCGCGTCTGGAAGTCGCCAACCGAGTGTTGAAAGCTGCCGTCGCTGCGGTCGCGCTCGCCGCGCTCGCCGGCTGCGGTGCGTCGAGCCGGGACGCCGCGAGAGCGTGCCGCATCGGTCAGATGAGGATCAGTCTCGGCCCGCTCGTGTCCGAGAAGACCGAGCAGCACACGGCGCCGATCATCGTCACCAACCTGAGCGCGACGCCGTGCGCTCTGCGCGGCTACCCGAAGATCGCGCTGTCCGACCAGTACGGCGGAGCGCTTCCGTTCACCTTCGCGCATGGCGGCGACCAGATGATCACCGCCGCCCACCCGGACGCGGTTCCCGTGGCGGGCCACGCGGCCGTGTACTTCGCCTTCAACAAGAACGTCTGCGTCGGTTTCACGGATCGCGACGCCCACACGCTGCAAGTCGCCTTGCCGGGCGGCTCGTCCCTGAGCCGGCCGATTCACCTTCCGCACTACCCGATCATCGACTACTGCCCCCGTGGCGACCCTGGCTCGACGATCACGATCTCGCCGATCGAAGCCGATTCCGCGAGCGCGTACTGCCGGACGACCGCGCCTTGCGGGAACGCAGCAGTCGCCGCCTGCACGACGTCGCAACTCTCGATCCACGCGTTCCATCTGGGAGCAGCTCTCGGCACGGTCGGCGGCTACATCGCCTTCAAGAACAGGAGCTCGGCGCCGTGCAGCCTGACCGGTTGGCCGACGCTCGTCGCCGTCACCCCTTCCCGGCAGACCGCGAAGGTCGTGCATGCATGGTCGACGATGTTCGGCCCGACTCTGCGAACCAAGCGTGCCCCCACCGTGATCCTCCGTCACGGTGCCCGTGCCGACGCCGTGTTCACGGCCGGAGATCACAGCGCCCTACCGACCGGCGCCTGCCCGTCGCCGCCCTACCGCTTCCTGCTGGTCACACCCCCGAACACCACGAAGAGCGTCCAGCTCTCCGCATGGATCACGGGCCTCGGCGCCTACCTGCCCCGATGCACCGACATCTATCTGAGCGTGGTCGTGCCCTCGGCCGACCTGTACCACGGGTAAGTCGCAGGACACGTCCGAACGCCGACGAACATCGCGCGGATGACCCTTCGCCGCTGGATCGCCGTCGGCGCGCTCGTTCTCGTCGCGCTTCTGTACTACCGCCCGCTGAAGGCATACGTCGACGCGCGCTCGCAGCTCGGTCAGCGGCAGGCCGTCGTGCACCGTCTCGAGCGCGAGAAGGCCAACCTCGAGCGGCGGCTCGGGTCGTCGACGGCCGTCGCCACCGTCGCCCGCGAGGCGCGCGCGCTCGGGTACGTGCGTCCGAACGAGCATCTCTTCATCGTCAAGAACATCGACGCGTGGCGAAAGCGGTTGCGGGCTAGCCTGCAACCGCATGGGAACTGACGCCGACCGCGAGGCCGTCGCACGGCAGCTCGGCCGCGAGCCGCGCGCGTTCCGCAGAGTCGTCGCCCGCTGTCCGTTCGGCCGGCCGGCCGTGACCGAGCAGCACGCGTACACGCCCGACGGCGAGCCGTTCCCGACGACGTACTACGTCACGTGCCGTCATCTCGTCACGGCGCTGTCCCGGCTCGAGGCCGACGGGGGCGTCGAACGCTGGAGCGCGCGCGCCGAAGCGGAGCCGGAGCTCGCCGCCAGCCGCGCCCGCGCCGACGACGAGCAGCGGCGCATCCGCCGCGAGCTCGCCGGCGGCGAAACGGGCCTGGACGCGGGCGCATCGCTCGAGCTCGGAGTCGGCGGAGCCGTGCGCACCGGTTCCCTCAAGTGCCTGCATGCGCACGCGGCGTTCGCGCTCGCGCGGCCGGGGTACGAGCTCGGCGAACGTATCCTCGGCGAGGTGAATCCCCTCTGGCCCGAAGGGTGCTGCTTCGCGTGATGGAGGCGCTCGCTCTCGTACGGCACGAATGGGAGGACGGCAGCCGGCGGCTCGAAGCCGAGCGCGGCGACGACCGCCGCTACCACCAGCTCATCGCCCAGGTCGACGTCGTCCTCGACGAGCTGCGCCGCCGCGTCGGCGGGACGTACACCCTCGCCGAGCTGGCCGACGCCTATCGCGATGCGGACACGTGGGCGCGAGCGGCCGTCGCCGACCATTCGCCGGGCCCAGGGTGGCCGCGAGACCTCTCGCTCGTCCTCGCCGCCGCCTTTCAGGCCTACCAGCGCGGCGCCGCGGATTACGGCCCATGAACCGCTGGACGCGCTGGCTCCTCGTCTTCTTCGCCGCGACCGTCGTCTTCGCGGTCGGGATCGCCGTTGGAGAGGCGATTCACGACAACCCGAGGCCCGGAATCACGCTCACAACGGAGGAAACCGTCCACCCGTAACCTTCCGGGGAGTAGGAACGTTGAGGATTGGGCAGGTTCTTCCCAATGGCGATGAGAGACGACAGCGAGTGGCTCACCCTCGGCCAGGCGGCCCGGTTCCTGGGCGTGGCCCAGAGCACGATCCGGAAGTGGTCGGATCAGGGCCGTGTGCCGGCCTTCTACACGCCCGGCGGCCATCGCCGGTATCGCAGGACCGACCTGGAGACGTTCCTCGAGCGCTCCGGCCCCGCCGGCCAGGCGAAGAGCGGGCCGCTCGTGCTGCTCGTCGACGACGACGCGAAGGTGCGCGAGCTCGTTCGCATCAACCTGGAGTTCGAGGGCTACACGGTGCGCGAGGCCGCGGACGGCGACGAAGGGCTCGCAGCGATCGACGAGGCGAAGCCCGATCTCGTCCTGCTCGACGTGATGATGCCGCACGTCGACGGCTGGGAGATGCTGCGCCGCATGCAGGAGCGCTACGGCGTCGGAGCCATCCCGGTCGTCATGTTCAGCGGCAAGGTCGACGAGCAGGTTGAGCAGCAGGCGGCGAGCCGGGGTGCGCAGGCCTTCGTCGGCAAGCCGTTCGACCTGCAGCAGCTCGTCGAGCGCACAAAGCAGCTCGCGCCTCTCTGAACCGCCGCCTCGAGCGCTGGATCGTCGAGCATCGGTGGGAGCCGCTCGACCACGTCTTCGTCTGGCTCACGAACGTCGGGAGCTGGGGATTCGTCTGGCTCGCGCTCGGCCTCGCGCTTGCGCTGGTTCGCCGCAGCCCGAGGCCTTTCGTCCTCGTTCTGCTCGCCGACGCGGCGGCCTACGGGATCTCCTCGGGCGTGAAGGCTGCCGTCGGCGAGCATCGGCCGCGCGGGTTCCATCCGCTCGTCGCGGTGCCGCACTCGTCCTCGTTCCCCTCCGGTCACGCGACGATGAGCTTCGCGTGCGCGACCGTGCTGTGCGCGCTCGCGCCGAAAGCGGCGCCCGCCTTCGTCGCGCTCGCGGCCGCGATCGCCTACTCGCGCCTGTACGTCGGCGTGCACTGGCCGCTCGACGTCGTGGCCGGCGCCGCGCTCGGGGTCGCTACAGC
>DASYFU010000428.1:0-1926 GCA_036498225.1 Gaiellaceae bacterium
ATCGTCCTTTCGTAGGAGCAGGTCGGTCCCGGGGGCCGAGGCGGCGCACATGCCGCGCGGCTTGGATGAGCCGCATGAACACGACCCCGATCTCCCCGTACGTCGTCGAGACCGCAGCGCTGACCAAACGGTTCGGCGACCGGGCCGTCGTGCAGGACGTCGAGCTGCAGATCCCCCGCGGCACGGCGTTCGGCTACCTCGGCCCCAACGGCGCGGGCAAGACCACGTTGATCCGGATGCTGCTCGGCCTCACGCCGGCGTCCTCCGGGTCGATGCGGCTGCTCGGCCTCGACGTCCCCGCCCACCGCGAGCAGGCGCTCGCGCGTGTCGGCGCGATCGTCGAGGAGCCGAAGTTCCACGGCCACCTCACCGGCCGGGAGAACCTCCGTGTCGTCGCAGCAGTCCGCGGCGGCGAGGCACTCTCCCGCATCGACTCCTCGCTCGAGCGCGTCGGCCTCACCGCGCGTGCGGACGACCGCGTCAAGACGTACTCCCTCGGCATGCGCCAGCGCCTCGGCATCGCGCGCTGCCTGCTCGCCGATCCGGAGCTGCTCATCCTCGACGAGCCGATGAACGGGCTCGACCCCGCCGGCATCCTCGAGTTCCGCGGCTTCGTCCGCTCGTTCGTCGAAGAGGGCGGAACGATCGTCCTCTCGTCGCACCTGCTCGACGAGGTCGAGAAGACGTGCGACCACGTCGCGATCGTCGACCTCGGCCGCGTCGTCACGCAGGGCTCGATCGAAGAGCTCCGCGGCGTCGACGGCGAAACCCTGGTCGTCGAGGCGGACGACAGGACGCACGCGCGCTCGCTGCTCGTCGCGCATCCGGCGGTCGCACGCGTCGTCGACGACGGCTCCGCGCTGCAGGTGACGTTGAACGACCTCGGCGCGGTCGCCGAACTGAACCAGCGGCTCGTGCAGGCGGGCATCGCAGTCAACCGCCTCGAGCCGCGCCAGGCGTCGCTCGAGCAGCGCTTCCTGGAAATCACGACCCGACTGGAGAACGCGGCATGAGCACGTACGCCCTCCCCGCGCCGAGGCTCATCGGCGCCGACCTCCTCAAGCTGCGCAAGCGGCGCGGCCTCGTCGTCGTGACGTCGCTCCTCACCGTCGGCGCGATCGCAGTCACGTACGCGGTGATCGAGGTGCTGCACCTCGTGAACTCCGCGAAGCACGGTCCCGCCGGCGGGATCATCAACCTCGGGCACGGGACGTTCGTCGTCTCGATGCTCGGCGCCGTCGCGGCGGCAATCGTCGGCTCCATCGCGGGCGCCGGCGATTCCGACGCCGGCGTGTATCGCGACCTCGTGGTGACCGGGCGCTCGCGCGCCTCGCTCTTCCTGTCGAGGATCCCGGCCGGGCTCGCGTTCCTGCTTCCGTTCGTGGCCGCGGCGTACGCGTTGACCGCGGTCGTCTCCGTCGCCCTCGCGGGCGGCCTGCCCACCGCGAGCGTACGGCTGATGGCCCTCACCGGCCTCTGGGCCGTGCTGCAGGTGACGTTCTACTACCTGCTCGCCGTCGCGATCGCGTGCCTGATCGGGTCGCGCTCGTACACGATCGGCGTCCTGCTCGGCTGGCGGCTCGCGGTCACGCCGATCCTCGCGTCGATCTCGGCTCTTGGCGTCGTCCGCGAGCTCGTCCCCGGTGTCGCACTGCAGAGCATCGCACCGGCCGGCCTCGGCGATTCCGTCCGCCAGGGACCGCAGATCGCCATGTCGACGGCCGCCGTCGCCGCGGTGATGATCGTCTGGGTCGCCGTCGGGCTGGTGCTCGGCGGGCGCCGCGACGCGACGCGCGACGCCTGATTCACCGCCGCCGGAGTTAGCCTCCTCCCATGGTCTGGAACTGGCTCCGGCGGCACCCCCTCCTCATCGACCTCGTGGTCGTGCTGGGGCTCGGGGCGGTCTACGTCGGCCGGGCGGTGCAC
>DASYFU010000429.1:0-4489 GCA_036498225.1 Gaiellaceae bacterium
ATGCCCGCGTCGCGCGCGCGTCGGAGCGCCGCGACCGACTCCGCAGAGGAGAGATGCAGGAGATGAATCGGCTGGCCTTCGTATCCGGCGAGCGCGAGGTCGCGCTCGACCATCACCGACTCGGCCACCGACGGATATCCGGTGAAGCCGAGCTCGGCCGCGACCGCGCCTTCGTGCACGTGGCCGTCGTGCGAGAGCGACCGCTCCTCGCAGTGCAGTGCGAGCTTCCGTCCCGTGATGGACGAGTACTGGAGCGCGCGGCGCATCATCCCGGCGGACGCAACGGGGACTCCGTCGTCGGAGAACGCGATCGCGCCGGCGTCGGCGAGCTCCGCCATCTCGGTCAGTTCGTCGCCGTGCTGGCCGCGTGTGATCGCGGCGAGGAATCCGACCGCGACCTCGGCTTCGCGTCCTGCCGTCTCGACGAGCGCGCCGAGCGTCGCCGCCGAGTCGACGACGGGATCGGTGTTCGGCATCGCGAGGATCGCGCAGAAGCCGCCGGCGGCTGCTGCCTCGGTGCCGCTCGCGATCGTCTCCTCATCCTCGCGCCCTGGTGTGCGCAGGTGGACGTGCGGATCGACGAATGCAGGGGTCAGCACGAGCCCCGCCGCCTCGACGACGCGATGCTCGTTGGTGTCGAGGCCCTCCCCGATCGCGGCGATCGTGCCGTTGTCGATGCGCACGTCGAGTACCGAGTCGACTCCTTCGACCGGGTCGAGCACGCGCGCGCCGCGCACGACGAGGTTCTCTCCGGGACGCTGCTTCACGTAGAGCATCAGGCCACCTCCGCCGCTGCGAGTGCACGGACGCCGACGGGGCCGCCGGTGAGCACGTCGTACAGCACCGCCATGCGAATGACGAGACCGGAGCGCACCTGGGTCTCGACGAGCGCGTCCACCGAGTCGGCGACGCGCGGGTCGATCTCGACGCCGCGGTTCATCGGCCCAGGGTGCATGACCTTCTGACCCGGCCGCAGCCGCTCGGGCGTCACGCCCCAGCGTGCGGCGTACTCGCGCAGGCTCGGGACGAAGTTCGCACCTGCCTCCATGCGCTCTTGCTGCATGCGCAGGACGTAGACGACGTCGGCATCGCGAATGACGTCGATGTCGGTCGTCATCTCCGCGGCGAGCCCGCGCGGCAGGAGCGCAGGCGGCCCGACGAGCGTGCAGCGCACGCCGACAAGCTCGAATGCCTGCAGGAGCGAGCGTGCGACGCGCGAGTGGAGGGCGTCGCCGACGACCGCGACGTGAAGGCCCTCGAGCCGGTCGAACTCCTGCTGCATCGTGTACAGATCGAGGAGCGCCTGCGTCGGATGCTGGTGCTTCCCGTCCCCCGCGTTGACGACGTGCGCGTCGGTGACGCGGGCGACGAGCTGCGGCGCCCCGATCTGCGGATGCCGGATGACGATCACGTCCGGGTCGTACGCGCCGAGGGTTTGCGCGGTGTCCTTCAGCGACTCGCCCTTGTCCACCGAGGAGCCGGCGGACTTGATCGTCAGCGTGTCGGCGGAGAGGCGCTTCGCCGCGAGCTCGAAGCTCGACGACGTGCGCGTCGAGCTCTCGTAGAAGAGGTTGACGACGAGCCGGCCTTTCAGCGTCGGGAGCTTCTTGACCTCGCGGTCGAGCGCCGACTCGAACGTGCGCGCGGTGCCGAGCAGCCGCTGCACGTCGTCACGGGTGAGGTCGGCGATGGAGAGCAGGTGGCGGCGCGGCGGCGGCCCCGGAGGGCGAAGGTCGTCGCGCACGAGGCGGATGGACGTCATCGGGATTCCTCCTCGGGCACGGAGACGAGCAGGACGGCGTCGACCTCGTCGATCTCGACGAGTTGCACCTGGATGCGCTCGGTGCGCGCGGTCGGCAGGTTCTTGCCGACGTAATCGGGACGGATTGGAAGCTCGCGGTGGCCGCGGTCGACGAGCACCGCGAGCTGCACGCGCGCGGGGCGTCCGTAGTCGAAGAGCGCCTCGATCGCGGCGCGGATCGTGCGGCCCGTGTAGAGGACGTCGTCGACGAGCACGACCGTGCGTCCTTCGAGCGGGAAATCGAGCAATGTCTCGCGCACGATCGGCTGCGCATGCAGCGGCGGCTGGCCGCCGCGCACCTGGACGTCGTCGCGGTGAAAGGTGATATCGACCGCGCCGAGTTGCGGCGCGTCGCCGGCACGCTCCTCGATCAGGCGCGCGAGCCGTTGCGCGAGCGGGACGCCGCGCGTCTGGATCCCGACGAGCGCGACCTCGTCGAGCTCCGGGTTCGCCTCGATGATCTCGTGGGCGATTCGGGAAAGCGTCCGCGACAGCGCTTCCGCGTCGAGCAGGACTTTCCCCGTCTCGGGGGCGTGCGTCGTCATTCGACTCCTTTCCGGCCTCGCTGGACCGGGTTAAAGGGGTGCGTGCCGTCGGCACAGTAGCTGCGCCGGCGGACGGATGCGCGCTAGGCCTCGCCCTCGTCCAGCTCCTCGCATTCGAGGCAGACCCAGTCGCCGTCCGCCTCGTCCAGCGCGCTCAGCGCGGCGGGAACCATCGTGACGCCGCAGACGGGGCAGATCGGAGGTTCGTCATCGAGCGTCATGTCGGCGGGAGCTCGAATCGGCCCAGGCCGTGCAGGTCGTCGTTGCTCGCCTCGTCCCAGGGCTCGCCGGCCAGGAGGTTCAAGCGGTGCAGCACGGCCAACCGACTCCTAGGGCTCGGCGATGAGATCGTCGGGCTCGGAAAGAGCCTCGATCACATCTTCCGCGGCTTCGAGCGAATCGTCGGGGACGAGCACGCGAAGACCGTCCTCGTCGTCGTCGGCCTCGATCTCCGCCTCGATGCCGGCGTTGCGCAGGAGCTGTTGCAGCTCCTCCGCCTCCGTCACGTCACCTGCAGTCGCCACCTGGACCTTGCCGCTCATCGCGCCCGGATCATAGGTGCTCGCGTTTCCGGCGGCCCCGCCTCCCTTTACAAGCCGTGGAACGCCGCGCTCGGGGAACGGAACCTCGATCGTGTCGAAATCACGCGGAACGACGGTGTCCGGGAACGTCGCGCGTGCCTCGCGCGCGATCTCGCCGCCGGCGTAGCGAGGCGACACGTGGGTCAACGCCAGGAGCTTCACCTCGGCCAGCTTCGCCACCTGCGCCGCCTCCGTCGCCGTTGCATGCAGTGTCTCGCGCGCGCGCTCCTTGTCCTCCTCGCCGAACGTCGCCTCGTGCACGAGCACGTCTGCGTGGTACGCCGCCTGGATGACGCTCGGCGCAGGCGCCGTGTCGCCCGTGATCGCGATCTTGCGGCCCGGCCGCGCAGGGCCGAGTACCTCGTCCGGCGTCACGACCGCGCCGTCGGGCAGCGTCACGGGATCGCCGGCCTGGAGGATCCCCCGCTCCGGCCCGGGCGGCACGCCGAGCGCGTCGGCGGCGGCGACATCGAACCGGCCCGGGCGATCCGCCTCGACGAGCGCATAGCCGATCGCCGAGGCGCCGTGGTCGACGGCGAACGCCTCCAGCCGGTACTCGCCGCGCTCGAGGACGTCGCCGGGCGCGAGCTCGACGATCGTGAGCGAATACGGCAGCCGTCCGAGGAACGGCTTCAGATGCCCGAAGAGCTCGCGCGTCCCGCGTGGGCCGTGCACCGTCAGCCCCGGCTCCTCGCGCCCCCGTAAGGCGAACGTCTTCAGCATCCCCGGCAGGCCGAGGACGTGGTCGGCATGCAGATGCGTGAGGAAGATCTGCTCGATCTCCGGCAGGCCGACGGACGAGCGCTGCAGCTGGCGCTGCGTCCCCTCGGCGCAGTCGAACAGGAGTCGCTCGCCGCCGCGGCGCAGGAGGAGCGCGGCCGGCGCGCGACGGGCCGTCGGCATCGACGCGGACGTCCCCAGGAAGACGAGATCGAGCTCCACGCGCCGGATACTAGGCGCGTCGCGGGTTAGGCTTTTCGCGTGGCCGACCTTGCGATCCTCGACCTGTATCGGCGTGAGGTCACACCGGAGCTCTACACGGAGATCCGCGAGCTGTACAAGACGCATTCGATCGCCGAGGACGCACGCGACCTTCCCGGCCTCATCTCGACGCTCACGCCCGACTGCGTATACGAGCTCGTGCAGACCGGTCACCGCTGGGAAGGGCACGAGGGCGCGGCGCGGTTCTATACGCAGCTGCTGACCGCATTCCCCGACATCAACTTCGAGCTCACCGACATCGTCATCGGGCCGCAGGGCGTCTGCGAGGAAGCGCATGTCACCGCGACGCACAAGGCGCGCTGGCTCGGCGTTGAGCCGACGGGCGAGCGGCTCGAGTGGGATGTCGTCATCTGGTTCCCGTGGGACGAGGACCAGCGGCTCTTCCGCGGCGAGAAGGTCTACGTCGCGGGCATCGACATCCCGCAAGCTTAGCTGTCCTGCCTACAGAGGTTGTGAACGGCTGAGGTTCTATCCGGCCCTCCTTTGAGGCTGTGGGTCTTCCCGGACTCACGCTCAAAGGAGGGCTCGGATGTTGTTGCACGCTAACGCCAAGCTCGGAC
>DASYFU010000430.1:0-8009 GCA_036498225.1 Gaiellaceae bacterium
CCAGCGCGAGTGGCAGCGCGTCGATCCGCGCTACCTCGACGAGGACGAGCAGCGCTACTGGGCGACGATGGCCGGACGCCAGATCCGCTTCGACGAGCGCGGCTCGTTCGTGCAGAAGCTGACGGAGGGCCGCGCGAGCAAGGGCGCCCTCGAGACCTTCCTCGCCACGGCTGCGGCGGAGAACCCCAACAGGCGATTGCGCCTGATGGCGCTGCAGGATCGCGTCTCGATGCGTGTCGAGCGCGCCGACTTCGACGACCTCGTTACGCTCGTGACGCAGGCGCCGACGTGGGAGAAGGAGCGGCTCGCAGGCATTCGCGTCCTCCTGCGCGCGATCGCAGACGGCAAGCCCGACGCGCCGGAGCAGATCCTCGCGCGATGGACGTGGCGGCTTGCACGCGCAACGCGCAAGGTGCAGGACCGTCGCGCGTCGACGGAGTATCCCGAGGCGAAGCGCCTGCTCGGCGCGCTCGCCAACTCGCGCGGGCATCGTCACGAGGAGAACGCCGCGAAGCTCGTGCAGACCGCGCTCGAGCAGCCCGTGCAGGTCGGCGCGGCGCTGCTCGCCTCTGCCGAGGGCTATACGCCGCGCGCGACGAAGCTGCTCGACGACGCGCGAGAGAAGCTCGGCGAGATCGCCGAGGTCGCGCTCGCGCTGTCCGAGAATCTGCCCGCGCCCAAGCAACCGTCGAGCACGCGGCGGCGGCGCAGGCGCCGCAAGAAGAAGCCCGGTGTCGAGGGAGCCGCGCCGCAGGCGGAACAGCAGCAGCCCGCGTCCACCGAAGAGCAGGCCGCGGCGCCGAAGCGGCGGCGCCGGCGAAGAAAGCCTTCAGCGGCTACGGAAGCGGGCGGCGGCGAGCAGTCCGATGCCCGCAGCGACGAGCAGCGCGCCTATGACGGCCCACTTCGTGCTCCCGCTCATGAAGGACCCGCCGAGCAAGCCGATGCCCTGAAAGAAGAAGACGGCGCCGGCGAGAACGAGAACGAGACCTAGACCGCCGGCAGCACCGCGGAGGATCACGGACTAGACCGCGGGACCTTCGGCGCCGCTGTCGTCCTGCTCCTCGCGCTCGCGCAGGAAGCGGGAAAGCTCGGCGGCGAGCGACTCGCCCGACGGAATGTCTCCTTCGGGAGCGAGCGCGTCGACGCGCTGCTCGAGCTCCTCCACGTACGCCGCCGTCTCTGCGTCCGTCGACACGGCCTCGCTCACCTGCTCGGCGTACTCCTCGGCCGCCTGCTCCAACTCGGCCAGATCGATGTCGATGCGCATCAGCTCGCCGAAGCGGCGGACGAGCGCGAGCGCAGCGCGCGGGCTCGGCGCGAGCGACACGTAGTGCGGGACCGCCGCCCAGAGGCTCACGGATGCAATGTCGGCCTCGCGGCAACCGTCGTGCACGATGCCGACCATCCCCGTCGGCCCTTCGTAGCGCGATGCCTCGAGCCCGAGCTCGGCGACGAGCTTCGGATCGGTCGCAGCCGCGGTCACGGGCGCGGGGCGCGTGTGCGGCACGTCGGCGAGCAACGAACCGAACGTCACCACCATCTCGACGCTGAGATCACGCGCGAGCTCGAGGACGAGCCCCGAGAACGTCTTCCAGCGCAGGTTCGGCTCGATGCCGAGCAGCAGCACCGCGTCGCGATCGGCACCCGGGATGGACGCGTGGAAGAACCCGTTGTCCGGCCAATCGACGCGGCGTACATCGCCGTCGACGAGCGACACGTGCGGCCGCACCGCCTGGAAGTCGAAGAAGCTCTCCGGATCGATCTCCGCGAAGCGCGCGGCGTTCCACTGCTTCGCGAGATACGCGGCGCCGAGCGACGCGCCCTGACCGCCGTCATTCCAGCCGCGGAACGCGGCGACGAGAACCGGCCGCTTGAGCTCGGGCCTGAACGAGACGTTCAGCTCGGACATTCCGAAAGTCTAGTGACGTATCGGTCGCCACAGCCGCGCGACCAGGCCGACCGTCCAAGCGAAGAGCATCGCCGCGATGAGCACGTGCGCGACGACCACCCACCACGGGATCATCCCGTACCGGCGGTATTGCCACTCGCCGATGCCCATCTGGACGAGCAGGATCGCGAGCAACCCGGCGCATGCGCGCACGAGCCACGGCCACTGCGCACGATGCAGCCAGGCCCAACCGGCGAGGACGACGAAGACGATCCCGAACGCAGCGACGGCGCGCACGTGCAGCCACACGGCGTCGTGGAAATTCCCGATGCGCTCGACGACCTGCGCTCCGTTGCTTCCCGGGAAGCGGCCGGCGGCGGTCGAGAGCGTCCCGGTGACGACGAGCACGCCGACCGCGAGGATCAGGGCCGCTCCGCCGGCGCGTGCGATCGCCGGAAGCGCCGCGCCGCCGCCGTACGCCGAGAGCAGCGTGAGCACGCCGAGCCCGAGCACCGTCAGCGACAGCAGCAGATGCGAGATGACGAGGTACGGGTTGAGGTCGTAGTACACGGTGATCGCGCCGAGCGGCGCCTGGGCGAGCGTCCCCGCGAACACCGCGGTCGCGAGCCAGCGCCCGCGACGGCTCAGTGCAGGAGTGCGCCACGCGGCGAGCGCGAGCCCGAGCGTCGAGAACACGGTCAGCGCCGACACGACGCGGTTCGCGAACTCGATGTCGGAGTGGTAACCCTTCGGCAGCGCGTGCGCGCTCGTGCACGTCGGCCAGTGCGGGCACCCGAGACCGGAGCCGGTGAGCCTGACGGTCGCGCCGGTCCCGACGATGACGACGAGGCAGGCGATGCCCCACCAGGCGACCCGGCGGAAGGCGGCCGGGCTCAACTCGAACGACCGCCACCCCGCTGCTGTTGCTAAACTAACGTTCACGTAAGAATGAGTTTCCTTCGGAGTCGCAGACACAGTAGGCATTTCAAGTGGTGGGTGCTCTCGTGCACCAGCCTGGGGATGCTGCTGGCCACCGTCAACTCGGGCACGCTCATCATCGCGCTCCCGGACCTCGAGCGCAGCCTGCACACGACGCTGCTGCAGCTCGTCTGGGTGATCCTCGTCTACATGATCGTCTCGACCGTCCTCGTATTGACGGCCGGACGGCTCTCCGACCTGTTCGGCCGCAAGAACGCGTACGTGCTCGGCTTCCTCGTCTTCTCGGCCGCATCGCTCGGCGCCGGCTTCGCCGGCAGCGGGACGCAGCTCATCCTCTGGCGCGTCCTGCAGGGCGTCGGCGGCGCGTTCCTGTTCGCGAACGCGGCCGCGCTCGTCACCGATGCATTCCCGAAGGAGGAGCTCGGGCTCGCGATGGGCACGAACACGATGGTGGCCGCCGTCGGACTCGTCATCGGTCCGGTGCTGGGCGGTGCGCTCGTCGCAATCAACTGGCCGTGGGTCTTCTGGTTCAACGTCCCCTTCGGCCTGCTCGGCTCCGCGTGGGCATACCTCGTGCTGCACGAGATCTCCGGCCGCGACAAGGAACGCGGGCTGGACCTGCTGGGAACGTCGACGTTCATCGTCGGGTTGACCGGCCTGGTCCTCGCACTGTCGAAGGGCGGCTTGACGGGTTGGAACAACTGGCTCGTCATCAGCGGCTTCGCCGCCGCAATCGTGTTCCTGCCGATCTTCGTGCTCATCGAGCGCCACGGTCGCGCGCCGATGCTCGATCTCTCGCTCTTCCAGAACAAGCTCTTCGCAGCTGCGACGGGCGCAGCGTTCATCAACGGTCTCTCCCGCTTTGCGCTCATGTTCCTGTTCGTCTTCTATTTCCAGGGCCCACAGGGCAAGTCGCCGATCGTTGCGGGCCTCGAGCTGGCGCCGCTGGCCGTGGGCATGCTCGTCGCGTCGCCGCTCGCCGGCATCGCCGCCGACCGGCACGGCTCGCGCGGCCTCGCCGCGCTCGGGATGCTCGTGTCGGCCGCAGGCCTCGCCGGCATGACGATGCTGCAGGCGCACACCGCCTACGTGTGGAGCGCGTTGTGGCTGCTGCTCGTCGGTATCGGCTCGGGGCTGTTCAACAGCCCGAACACGGCGGCGATGATGGGCGTCGTCCCCGTGCACCGTCGCGGTATCGCCGCCGGCGCGCGCGTGATGCTGCAGAACACCGGTGCCGTCATCTCGATCGCGTTCGTCATGGCGATCGTGACGTCCGCCGTCCCGACGACGGTGCTCTTCAAGATCTTCTCCGGCGTTACGTCGGGCCTGTCCGCGAAGCAGCTCGATCCGTTCATCGCCAACATGCACATGGCGCTCTGGGTACTGACCGGCATCTCTCTGCTCGGCGCGGCGGTGTCGCTCATGCGGCCCGCACACGTCACGGACGACGTCACGCTCGACGAGATCTTCGAGGCGGAGGCCGCATGATCCGCATCGGCGAAGTCGCGGAACGGACGGGGCTGACGCCGCGCACGATCCGGTACTACGAGGAGATCGGCCTGCTTCCCGGCCCGCCGGAGCGCCGAAAAGGCGAGCACCGCGCGTACGACGACACCGACGTCGAGCGGCTGAGCGAGCTCAAGCGGCTGCGCGAGCTGCTCAACCTCTCGCTCGAGGAGCTGAAGCAACTCCTTGAAGCGGAGGAAGCGCGCGCGGCGATTCGGACGCGATTCCGCGCGAGCGATTCCGACGCGGAACGGCTGCGACTGCTCGATGCGGCGCTCCCGCATGTCGACACGCAGCTGGAGCTCGTACGGCACCGCATCGAGGAGCTGCGGCACCTCGAGGTAGAGCTCATCGACAGGCGGAAGTCGATCCTCACGCGCAAGCGCGAGCTCAGCTAAGGCGTCGCTTGCGACGCCGACCATAAAGGAGGCGCCGATTCATTCGGCGCCTCCGACTAAAACGACTCCGATGCCCTCGTCGACGCGGCCGATGCGTCGCAGGAACAAATCGCGCGCGCGGAACTCGCTCTCGAGCGAAAGCGCCTTGTCCGCCGGAAGCGAGATCAGCAAGCCTCCCGCCGTCTGCGCGTCGTAGCCGAGCGCCAGCGCGGCCTCGTCGACGCCGTCGGCTTCGACCGGCGCATACTCGCGGTTTCGGCGATCGCCTCCGGTCCGAACCCCGTCGCGCGCGGCCTCGAGCGCGCCGTCCATCGCCGGAAGCGTGTCGATGAGGATCCGCACCCCGCTGCGCGACGCCATCTCGTGCGCGTGTCCGAACAGCCCGAAGCCGGTGACGTCCGTGACGGCGTTCGGCGAGAACGGCCGCAGCGCATCGGCCGCGGCGGCGTTCACCGTCGTCATCCAGCCGATCGCCTCGTCCGGGTCGATCTTCGCGGCGAGCACGAGCCCGGTGCCGAGGGGCTTCGTCAGGAAGAGCGCATCGCCGGGACGCGCGCCCGACTTCGTCCAGATCCCGTCCGGATGCACGGTGCCGACGACCGCGAGCCCGTACTTCGGCTCGGCGTCCCGGATCGTGTGTCCGCCTGCGAGCACGGCGCCGGCGGCGCGCACCGTCTCGTCGGCCGCGGCGAAGACGCGCGCGGGAACGTCGTTCGGCAGCTCCTCCGGGAACGCGGCGATCGAGAGCGCGAGGAGCGGCGTCCCACCCATGGCGAACACATCGTTCAGGGCGTTCGTCGCGGCGATGCGCCCGAAGACCGACGGATCGTCGACGAGCGGCGGGAAGAAGTCGACGGTGAAGACGAGCGCGCGCTCGTCGTCGAGCTTGTAGACGGCCGCATCGTCGGCCGGATCGAGCCCGACGAGCAGGTTCTCGGCCTCGGCGGGAACGAATCCGCGGAGGAGCTCCTCGAGCCGGGACGCGGAGTACTTCGCGGCGCAGCCGCCGCCCACCGTGAGGCTCGTGAGCGCGGATGCTTCCACCCGGTTTACTGTACGCGCGGTGGAGAGGGCAGCGCTCGTCACGGGTGGATCGTCCGGGATCGGGCTCGCGATCGCGCGCATGCTGCGCGACGAGGGCTACGGGCTGACGCTCGCGTCGCGCCGCGCGGAGAAGGTGCAGGCTGCCGCGGACGAGCTCGGCGCCGCCGCCGTCGCTGCCGACGTCGGCGATGCGGACGATTGCGCGCGGCTCGTCGCCGAGCATCGCGAGCGCTTCGGGCGCCTCGACGTGCTCGTCAACTCCGCAGGCATCGGCATCGGCGGCCGCGTCGAGGATCTTCCGGCGAAGCATCTCGACCTCCAGCTCGACATCAATCTGCGCGGGCTGTTCCTCGTCACGCAGGCTGCGATCCCGATGCTGCGCGAGTCGCGGGGCTGGATCGTGAACCTCGCGTCGATCGCCGGAACGCTGCCGACGCCAGGCCTCGCAACATACGGCGCGACGAAGGCGGCGGTGATCTCGCTCACCCGTTCTCTCAACGGCGAGCTCGACGCCGACGGCGTGCGCGCGATCGCGATCTGCCCCGGGTTCGTCGACACGCCGATGGCGCAGTGGTCCGGGATCGAGCCGGACGAGATGATCCGGCCCGAGGACTGCGCCGAGGTCGTGCGGATGGCCTTGCGGCTCAGTCCGCACGCTCGGATTCCTCAGGTCGTCATCGAGCGCATGGGCTCGACGAACGGCGACGTTCCCGGCTAGCTACGCCGGAGTCTTCACTCCGGGCTGCGGCACGATCCGGATGTAGGGCTTCGGCTCTTCCCACTCGCCGAAGATCTCCTTCGCGTCCTCGTTCGAGACCGAGCCGGCGATGATGACGTCGTCGCCCTGCTGCCACTGCGCCGGCGTCGCCACCTTGTGCTTCGCCGTCAGCTGCAGCGAGTCGATCACGCGCAGCACCTCGTCGAAGTTGCGGCCCGTCGTCATCGGATAGACGAGGATCAGCTTCACCTTCTTGTCCGGGCCGATGACGAACACGTTGCGCACGGTCTGGTTGTCGGCCGGCGTCCGCGCGAGCGGGTCGCCCGACGTGCTCGCCGGCAGCATCCCGTACAGCTTCGAGACGTTGAAGTCGGCGTCGCTGATGATCGGGTAGTTGGGCGCGTAGCCCTGCGTCTCCTCGATGTCCTTCGCCCAGTCGCCGTGGCGGTCGACCGGATCGACCGAGAGGCCGATGACCTTGACGCCACGCCGGTCGAACTCCGGCTTGATCTTCGCCATGTATCCGAGCTCGGTCGTGCACACCGGGGTGAAGTCCTTCGGGTGCGAGAAGAGCACCGCCCACGAGTCGCCGATCCAGTCGTGGAAGTTGATGCGTCCCTCGGTCGTCTCCGCCTCGAAATCGGGCGCCGTGTCACCGATATGCAAGCCCATATCCGACTCCTTCCTTCACTATCCCTTTTGAAGTAATGTGACCGTAGCTTACAGCTCACCGGTGGTTCGGGCGATCCGCCAGACCATCAAGACCCCGAGCAGGGCGGCGAGCGAGAAACCCGCGATGGCGAGCCATTCGGCCCGGTGGGACATGAAGATGAGCGAGGAGCCGATCAGGAGAGCCGAGATGACGATGGCCGCGCCGATGCGGTTCGCGACCGAGCGCATCGTGTACCCGAACTCGTCCAGGCCGGTCGGCACGATGCCGACCTTCAGGCTGCCGCGCTCGAGCGCGGACATGAGATGGCCGAGGCGACGCGGCATGCTCACGAGCGGGTCGAGCTGCGTGTAGATCTCCGCGAACAGCCGGTTGGGCTCGAGGCGACGCGAGGTCTCGAGGATCATTACGTCGACCGTCTCCTGCTCGATCAGCCCGACGGGGTCGAGCTCGGGATCGAGGACGCGGGCGATCGAGTCGGCCTGCGACAGCGTCTTCCCGACGAGCGCGAAGCTCGTCGGCAGGCCGATGCCGTGGTCGATCGCGATCCGCTGCAGCGCCGCGAGCGCCTCGCCGGTGCGGATGCCGGCCAGCGGGCGCCAGTGGAATCTCGGAAGGATGCGCCGGACGTCGTGGACGAAGCCGGCCTCGTCGGAGTCGACGCTCGTCAGGGAGAGGCCGACGACGAGGTCGGCGACGTCGTCCGCGCGGTTCTGCGCGATCGCGAGGAGCAGGAGCGCGAGACCCTGGCGCGTGTCCTCGTCGATCCGGCCGAGGAGGCCGAAGTCGAGCAGCGCGAGCCTGCCGTCGGGTGTGAGCAGGACGTTCCCCGAGTGCGGATCG
>DASYFU010000431.1:0-4760 GCA_036498225.1 Gaiellaceae bacterium
AGCACGGGAACGTCCGGCAGCTCCTCGAGGCGCGCAGGCCTGCCGAAGAGGTGCACCGCGAGCACGGCCTTCGTTCGCGGCGTCACCCGGCGCGCGGCGTCCGCGGGATCGATGTTCATCGTCACCGGGTCGACGTCGACGAGCACGGGGCGGCCGCCTGCGAGCGTGACCACATTCGCCGTGGCCGGGAACGTGTACGCGGGGACGAGCACCTCGTCGCCCTCGCCGATGCCGAGCGCGAGCACCGCCACGTGTAGAGCGGCGGTGCCGGACGAGACGGCGACCGCGTGCGTCGTTCCCGCGGCGTCGGCAAGGAGCGACTCGAACTCCTCCACCTTCGGGCCCATCGTCAGCTGTCCCGTCGCGAGGACCGCAGCGACTTCCGCAAGCTCCTCCTCCGCGAGCTCCGGAAAGGCTAGGCGGATGTCAGCTGTCTGCTCCGGTACCACGCGATCGTCCTCTCGAGGCCTTCGTCGAGATCGACCCTCGCCTCGAACCCGAGCAGCTCACGCGCGCGCGCGACGTTCGGACTGCGGATCTCGATGTCGACGTACGTGAGCGGCGTGAACACGATCTCGCCCGGGCAGCCTGTGAGACGCTTGATGCGCTGCGCCAGGTCGAGGATCGTTACCGTCGACCGGTCGTTGCCGATGTTGAAGCTCTGGCCGACGGCCTCCGGACGGGCGAGGCAGAGCAGCACCGCGTCGACCATGTCGTCGACGTAGCACCAGGCGCGCACCTGAGATCCGTCGCCGTGGATCGTGAGGTCGCGACCTGCGAGGGCGGCCTCGATGAAGGCGCGAATCGCGCCGCCGCCGATCTGCCCGGGTCCGTACACGTTGAACGGGCGCACCGTCACGGTCGGGAGATCCAGCTCGTCGTGGTAGGCGTGCGCCATGTGCTCGCCGGCGAGCTTCGAGACCGCGTACGTCCAGCGCGCCTCGCCGACCGAGCCGATCGTCGACACGTGACCCTCGTGCACGTTGTCCGCATGCGTCCCGAAGACCTCGCTCGTGGAGAAGTCGACGAGGCGCTCGAGCGTGTCCAGCGTCCCGAGCGCGGCCTCGAGCACGTTGTACGTCCCGATCATGTTCACGCGCATCGTGCGCACCGGGCTCTCCCGCACCGTGTCCACGCCGGCGATCGCGGCGCAATGAACGATGTGCGTCGCGCCCCTCGCAACCTCGGCGATGTGCTCGGCGTCGAGGACGTCCCCCTGCACGAATGTGAAGTTCTGGTGCTCGCGCAGGTCGGTCGCACCGAGCGCGTCCCGGTGGAGGTTGTCGTAGGCGATCACCTCGTTCCCGTCCACGAGGAGGCGCGCGAGGGTCGTCGCGATGAAGCCGGCGCCTCCGGTTATGACGATGCGCTTGCCCTGCAAAGCCACGGCGGTCACTCTAGCCTCCTCCTCGTGGACGACCTCAGGCAGGAAGCAGAGCGGCTGCGCGCGCCGTCTCCGGTCGACGACAGCGGATCGCCGCTTCGGCGTCGGCTCCAATACGCGGCCGCGCACCCGCTCGCACTGGCGCAGCGGAGCTTCAACGCCGCGCTCCTGCGGCTCTTCGACGCGCTCTCGCAGCGTCTCGACGACGCAGGCGTGCGCGCGCAGGCGACCGAACGGCGTCTGGCCGAGCTGGACGAGCGGCTGCTGCGCCTCGAGCGACGACCCGCCGGCCACGCGGGGGAGACGGTCGCGCCGCAACCGCGCGCAACCGCGATCCCCGACTACTTCGCGTTCGAAGCGAGGCTGCGCGGCTCGACCGAGGAGATCCGAGAGCGGCAGCGGCCGTACGTCGAGCGGCTGCGCAACGCTGCGCCCGTGCTCGACCTCGGCGCCGGACGCGGCGAGCTGCTCGCGCTTCTGCGAGACGCGGGCATCGAGGCATGCGGGGCCGACGCGAACGCCGACATGGTCGCGTTCGCCCGCGCGGAGGGACTCGACGTCGAGCAGGCGACCGCGCACGACGCGCTCGCTGCCGCTGCAGACGGCTCCCTCGGGGCCGTCACCGCGCTCCAGCTCGTCGAGCACCTGCCCCCTCCCGACCTCGTGTCGCTGCTCGAGCTCGCGCACGCGAAGCTCCGCCCGGGCGGCGTGCTCGTCCTCGAGACGATCAACCCGGCGTCGATGGAGGCGCTCCGCAACTACTTCGCCGATCTCACGCACGCGCAGCCGCTCGTCCCCGAGACGCTCGAGCTGCTCGTCCGGCAGGCGGGCTTCGGCGACGCGGAGATCGTCTATCTCGACGGTGCGCTCGACTACGCGATCGTCGCCGTCGCCTAGAGTCGTCCGCGTGCAGGGCAAAACCGTCCTCTTCGTCGGCGCCGGTCGCCACCAGCGGCGCGCGATCGAGCGCGCGCAGGAGCTCGGCCTTACGGTCGTCGCGGTCGACCGGAGTCGCGACGCCGCGGGCCTCGCGGTCGCCGACGTCGGTGAGGTCGTCGACTTCCAGGACGTCGAGGGCGTAATCGAGGTCGCGCGCCGCCACCGGGTCGACGGCGTTCTGACGGTGTCGGCGGATCGCGCTGTCCCGGTCGTCGCGGCTGTCGCCGAGGAGCTCGGGCTGCCGGGCATCGGTACCGAGGTCGCGCACCTGATGACGCACAAGATCGCGATGCGCCGCCGGCTGGCAGAGGTCGGCGTGCCGCAGCCGCGGTTCGCCGCCGCGCGCGATCTCGCGTCAGCGCGCGCCGCGGCGGAGACGGTCGGCTTCCCCGCCGTGCTGAAGCCGGCCGACTCGGGCGGCCAGCGCGGCATCTTCCGGCTCGAGTCGATCGACGACCTCGACGCGCATCTGCACGCGGCGCTCGCGGAGTCGGTGGGAGGCGAGGTCGTGCTCGAGCGGTTCCACGAGGGCCTGGAGCTGAACGGCCTCGTCATCGCGCGCAGCGGCGAGGCGGAGGTGCTCACGCTCTCCGATCGCCTGCGCCCGCCCGGCGTCGGCTTCGGCGTCGGCTGGATCCACGTGTACCCGACGACGATCTTCGGCGATGCGCTCGCCGAGGCGGAACGCGTGGCCGCTCACGCGACGCGCGCGCTGGGACTGCGCGACGGCATCGCGTTCCCGCAACTGCTCGTCACCGACGCGGGCGTTCTCGTGATCGAGGTGGCCGCGCGGATCCCCGGCGGCCAGATGGCCGACCTCGCGCGCCACGCCGTCGGTGTCGAGCTCATCGACGTGGCGCTCCGCTTCGCGCTCGGGGCCCCGGTGCCCGACGAGCTCGCGCGCCCCCAGGTGCAGCAGCCGCTCGCCATCCGCTTCCTCACCGCGTCGCCGGGCCCGCTACCGACCGGCCGCGTCGTCTCTATCGGCTCGCTCGACCCGGTGCTCGCGGCGACCGGCGTCGTGCAGGCGGACACGTATCTGCAGGAGGGTGAGACGATCCGCCCGGTGCGCCTCGACGGCGACCGGCGCGGCTATGTCGTCGCCGTCGCCGACACGAACGTCGAAGCGCTCCAGCGCGCAGAGGCCGCCGCGCGCCTGCTGCAGGTAGAAGTAGAGCCCGAATGACCGAGATCGTCCGCGACGGCTACCGGCAACTCGGCAAGAAGTTCGACGAGTGGCGTGATCGCATCGTCGGCGACCCACGCCCCGAGTGGCGCGAGCTCCTTGCCTCGAAGCTCGAGCCGGGCGCACGTGTCCTCGAGCTCGGCTGCGGCAATGGCGACGATGCCCGCGCGCTCGCGCTGCACGGCTTGCGGGTGACGGGCGTCGACCTCGTCAACCGCGCTGAAGGCGTCGACATGCTGGAAGCCGACTTCCTCGAGCTCCGGCTTCCCGACGCCAGCTACGACGCGGTCGCGTCGTTCTACGTCTTCAACAACGTGCCGCGCGAACGCCTCGCACCACTCCTTCGCTCGATCCATGATTGGCTCGTCCCGGGCGGACTGCTGCTGACGGCGTTCGGCGTGAGCGACACCGCCGCGTGGACCGGCAAGTGGCACGGCACGAGGATGTTCTTCTCGAGCTTTCCCCCCGAGACGAACTCGCAGCTCGTCCGCGACGCGGGCTTCGCGCCGCTGCGCGACGAGCGAGTCACGTTTGAGGAGCCCGAAGGAGAGGTGAGCTTTCAGTGGGTGCTTGCGCGTTCGATCTAGCCCACTACCGCGAGCTCCTCGAGGCCGGGGAGTACACGTGGGCGACGTTCGATCGCGAGCCGCGTGCCGGTGACATCTTTCTCCGGCACGATGTCGACCTTTCGCTCGACGCGGCGCTCGCGATGGCGCGCATCGAGGAAGAGATCGGCGTCCGCGCGACGTACCTGCTGATGACGGAGGGCCGCTTCTACAACCTCGGCTCGCGCGCCGGCCGCGAGGCGATCGCGGAGCTGCGCGAGCTCGGCCACGCGGTCGGCCTGCACGCCGTATATCCGAACGCGCAACTCGACGAGCGCTTCGACCCGGTGATCGCGTGGCACAACCCCGACCCTGGCTTCATGTCGAACCAGGTCGAGGGTGCGGTGAACGCGATGCAGTCGCCGTGGTTCACGCCGGGCCACTACCGATCCGACTCGAACCACCACTGGCGCGAAGGCTGTCCACACGACGAGCTCGCAGCCGGTGCGCTCGAGTGGCTCCAGATACTCGTCCATCCCGAGATCTGGGTGTACGAGGGGACGACCATGCGCGAGACGATGGAGGCGATGCTGGAGGCGAAGCGCAACGAATGGGTCGAGGCGCTGATCGACGACCGGATCGACATGACGTGACGACGATCCTCATCACCGCCGCCGGCGCGCCCGGCGCCGCGGCGCTCATTCGC